>JACMKL010000721.1 GCA_014380105.1 Candidatus Melainabacteria bacterium | reverse complement strand
TGGGCCATTCCGACATCAAGACCACCATGCGTTACGCACATTTAGAGCCACGGCAAGCGACTGCCAAGGCTCGAGATGTCATGAACCGTCTGAATGTGGCGTCGGCTAGCGGAATTAAGGACACCTAGGGTACGACGCCGAGCAAAAGGTTTCTATTGGAAACCAAACTCGCCACGAGTCACGAGAGCGAGAGAGAGGCGACGTTGTTATTACCTCGTGAATATACAAGGGCGTAGGTTCAATCCGATTCGCTCAGCAGCGCAACATTACCTAGAAAATTACATGCAAAATTTTGAAATCACCTTCACGGTATACGTCTCTAATGAGTCCGGAAAGGCGTCATATGGCAGTAGTTCCACCACAAATCTGAAAACGATTGTGACGGCTGTCAACGATCAGCAGGCACGGGCAATGATCATGGGGCAGTATGGGAAGAACTGCACTATTTATTCTGCCCGTCAGATCTAAGTCGCATCACTCAAACAATGGTTGCAGAAAGCTGGCACGCCATCCATGATGCATGGCTGCGTTTGCAAATGGCGGATCACTACTCAAATAAGATATAGAGGGAAATATGAATCTTCAGTCATTGATCACATCATGTTGCTTGCATTCGTTAACGATTTTGGGCGTCGCGATCATCACACTTTATACATTACCGGCATCAGGTGCCCCTATTAAAAATCACACTACATTTGAGACTAATGGAGGAATCCTCAAGGTACGCCTTCAGATGACGGCGAGAAATTGCTGCTCAACAATAAACCTGTTTTTTCCGTTCAAGGCGCTAAGCAAAGGCATATTGAGGACAGTTTCGTAAGGCTGCGGCAGCGCTTCATGGTTGGTGGAAATGGTGTTGTTGTAGTCCAAATGAACTGCAATGTATCATCTTGTGACTATTCGTCGAATGTTTTCGTAACAGTCTTCCCGAGAGGAAAAATTTTCTGTTTCCGATTCGATAACTGCCAACGAAGAGAGGGACGTTATTGTTGATGCATCACCAAACAACCTCAAAATTTATAGCGAAACTTTCGAACGAAGACGAAAAGCGACAAGCAGATGGCTGTATGCCGATGGCAACCTTACCCGGTAGAAATGATGATTCCAAAGTCCACAACAGCAATAGCTGTCACGTCTTTCTTACTACTTGTAGGCTGTCAAAAGCCTGACAACGTAGCAATTAGTACGGGAAAAGCTCCATTAGTCAGCGCTCCAGCACCGCCGACCGAAATTAAACCCTCCACAACAAATCTGGTTTCGTTTGGCGATCTGAGCCGCTTTAGCGGCAAACCGCCCGGAGATCTAATGGCGGATGAAAAGATTGCAGCAGCATTTCGAGCAGTGGTTCCGCAGACACAGTTCAAGTGCATGGACGGCGTTTACAGCAATATGCGTAAATTGGAGATATTGCCGAACGGATCGGTTACTTCATCTGGTAACGGTTCGCGTGCCGATCAATTCGTTGAGTCGTTTGTGTCAGTGCAACCAGACGGTGCAATCAATCTGGTCTTACAGTGTGATGTGCAAACCAATCCAGCGCGTAAGTTTCAATATTTCACGAACTTAGGTCTGAACGCCGAAACTCCCAAAGCGCTGCTTGACTGGTTCTACCTCGTGGGATCGGAAGAGAATGCAGTTGAAAAGTCAAATGGCATTCAATCGATTGACATACCGTTCACCACTTTTGTACAGACTCTTATTACCGAAGCAGAGAAATCCAAAAATGTCTCAGCTTCTCTTCCACCATCGACAGCGCAAAATGGGAGCCTGGCAGGTGGCTCCACGATCCCTGTGGCAAGTGAATCGCATGATAAAGCGATTGAGACCGTCACTAGGTTAGAGGTTGGAAATCACTTCCCCGGTGCGGATGGGCGCAAAGTTGATCAAGCCGGACCGTCCGAATCTCCAAAGGCACTGATGTCCAGTTTTTCTGGTCCGATGCTTTGCATGATCAATGGACTATCTAAGCCCACGATGTACTTGAATCTTAGTGAAAATGACAAGTTTGAGCTGGTCAAAAACGGCGGTGGACCGATAACTGGCAAATGGGGCGCTGGGTCTTTCCAGGGGCAGGAAGCCATCATTCTTGTGACGCCCGCATCGCCTGGAGACTCATTTCCTGATCTATACACGGCCTACAAAAGCAGTATTAAGATTGCCGAAAGCTCAGTCAAATTAACGCTCGCTCGCAGAAGCACATTCCCAGGCTCTGGCTCAGCAGAAGCATATGAGACGGTTTGCGAAAGGGCTGACATGCTGACGTTAGAGCAGGCGGTTCAGTTGACTTCCACAAACATGAAGAACAATCCACTTAGCGCTGAAGCTCAAGCGAAGCGTCGGCAACAGGAAGCCAATCGTCCGCCTGCCATATATTGCACTCGTGTCGAGGATCAATACGC
>JACMKL010000087.1 GCA_014380105.1 Candidatus Melainabacteria bacterium | reverse complement strand
TTTATTTTGTATTCGAATTATGCGGTCCTGTTAGGGATGGTCTACAACTATCTGCCTTACATGGTTTTGCCAGTTTATGCCGCGCTTGAAAAATTAGATCTCCGACTGATTGAAGCGGCGGCAGATCTCGGAGCCACTCCATTGCAGACTTTCTTTAAGGTGACGGTGCCACTGAGCTCTCGCGGTTTGATCGCTGGAAGTATCATGGTTTTTGTGCCAGCCCTTGGTGACTATGTGACACCAGATCTCCTGGGTGGTGGCAAGACTATGTTTATTGGCAATTTAATTCAAAACCAATTTTTGGCAGTGCGAGACTGGGCGTTCGGATGCGCGGTTTCGACTTTGCTTATCCTGATTGTAGGTGTGGCAATCTGGATTTATTTGAAATACGGCGAGCAAGACACTCTAAAAGCTTGAGATAAAAGCTTGAGACCCTAAAGCTTGAGATTTGCGTTCGGGCGAATTTTGCGCAATATCGAAACGAGCCGATCAAAGTCGTTTTTAAAAACGTGCGAAAGCGCCTGACCGGCTTCTACAAGAAAAGTATACTCCTCGTTGTGAGCTTTATAGGCTTCACGAATGCTGGCTGAAGCGAGCTCGTCTTGAGGAACTGTCGTCACAGTAGCGACTAGACGTAAGAAGTCGAAGCCTGCTGTCACTTTTCTAATTTCTTCTTCGGACGCCTGATAGACAAAGTCGTGCACCTCGGGCGGTACCGGAGGGAGATGCTGATAGACTTCGCCATTCTCAATGTAGCCAATCACTACAGCATGGACTTCTGTGCGTAGAAGGGCAAAAATGTGAGGTTGTTCGGCGCGCAATTGTTCGCGAGACATACCAAGCGCCCACGGTTGATGCACTGTATCTGGTGACCCGGTCAAGACATTGTGAACGACAGCCAAAATGTCAACGCCCTCTGTGGCCGTTTCAATCTTTAAAAAACTTCCAAATCTAGGCTTCTTGGTTTCAGGCATGCCATCAGCATCCGCCGACGAAATGCACTGAGCGATGATGCCTGTTATTGAGGACGAAATCACTTCTGCAATGGGTTCGTGCAATTTCGACATCTAAGCAAACACCTTTTAATCAGTAGGTGGTGCCACTTTATCCGGCACAAAATTTTCGCTTTCGGATTCATCTGGAACTTTGTCCGAAGCTTTAGCAATCGACAAACTGATTGTGGTTTTGCTTTCTTCAGCATTGATCATGATGTTCATTTCTAGATCTTTTTTCTTAGCATCAATACTGATGACGCCGCCAGTCGTCTGGACATTGCCGAGTTCCCAACCATTGGACTGCAACTGTTCTTGATACCACTTGCTGACTTCGTCAGAGCCCGCTTTTGTTGTGAGCATGGCAAACTGAGACTGTTCTTTGTCCTCACCATCAGCCGAGACAGATCCTGTCGCTTCTGATTGTGGATATGTGAAGGAGGCAAATTCTTTAGGTATAGACCCTTCGCCTTGAGCGATGGTGTGGGTCATGCCGCCCGACTTATAGGTTACGTCCTTTCCACTGCCACAACTTTGAACAAACGGCACCATGCCAATGAGAACCAATGACGCCGCGATTTGATGGTGGGTTAGGTGGAAACGATTTTTCATTACTAGAAAGCTGCTCCTTTAACGCATCTCTTTCCGATTGGTTTATTGTATCCGACCCGGTCCATCCTTTCATTCTCATCAAGCTGACTGCCGTTTGCCACCTTGCTTTTCGAGAATTCCTTCACCAACCAGATTAACGCCCACAACAGTAGTTGTGATAAGAACGCCCGGAACGACTACAGCCCACCAGTTTCCTTCGATCAAGCTGGACTGCGCAGACGTCAACATACTGCCCCAGCTGGGCGTAGACGGACCCAGTCCCAGCCCCAAAAAACTCAGTCCTGCTTCCATGAGAATGGCATCGGAGATTAAGAGCGTAGCTTCGACAAGCAGTATGGGTGCCGCATTCGGCAGTAAGTGCTTGAACATCATGCGCCCGATACTTACGCCTAACGCGCGAGCCGATTGTATATATTCCTCAACTAAAATCGACTGAATTTTCGAGCGGCTGATGCGCGCCGCCTCTAGCCAGGTAGTGGCGCTGATCACCACGATCACGGTGAAAAGTGGAAGATAACCGCTTGAGAAAGAAGTAACTTTCAAGAGGCGCAGGGACCATTCGGGAAAAGTCTGGAGAAAAGGCGTTGCTGTAAGTAGCGAATTAATGGTCAAGAGTAAAACTATATTTGGTATCGCCAGCATACCGTCGACAGCGCGCATCATGATAGTGTCGACAGGACCTCCAAGGAAGGCTGACAGAGCGCCCCAGATTCCACCGATGGAGACAGCGGCGACGGCGGCGACAATTCCTATTACAAGCGACATACGCGCGCCCCAAACTGCCTCGGCAAGTATGTCGCGTCCAATTAAATCTGTTCCTAAAAAATGTCCAACGCTAAATGGTGGAAGATTGATGGCGTCAAGATTGACAGGCACCGGCCAGAAAAATGATTGCGAGGGCGCCACCACGGGTGCAAGTAAAGCTGAGATAAAAACTAGAGAAATCAAGACGACGCCAACCCACATGCGGACTGACTCATGGCGCGGATCTGAAGTGTGAAAGCGTGCTTGCGACATCAGGCGGTGGCGCCTCCGCTTGAAGCGACAGGACCATCTAATTCGGACAGATACGCATCACGGCGACGGGGGTCGGTCAGGAGTTCAAGCAGGTCAGCGGCGAGGTTCGAAAGAATTACTAGAGTCCCGTACATCATAACCAGTGCCAAAATCATCGGATAGTCTCTTCCGAATGTTGCTTCCACAGCCAGTCTTCCCATACCGGGCCAGGCAAAAACTGTTTCTATCAAAACTGATCCACCGAGTAAAGACGGCAGCGAGAGCCCGGCTAGATTAATGACTGGCGTCAAGCTGTTGCGTAACACGTGCTTGGTGAGGACGCGCATGCGAGACAGACCCTTGGCTAAAGCTGTTGTCACGTATTCGTGACTCAATTCTTCCAGAGTGGTCGCGCGTACGAAAAGTGCTATTTTAGCCATTCTACGCAATGAAAGAACAAGCGCCGGCAAGAGCACGTAACCAATTGTCGAGATTGTAGTTGCCTGTACGCCTGGAGCATGAACAGCCAGGAGAGGTATATCTTTGAACATCGAATACCGACCTGCCAATGTCAAGGCGATAAAGCCCAACCAAAAACCTGGTGCTGAGTAAAAAATTAGGGCCTGAACAAATAAACAAGCTTCGGCATATTTGCCCCATGTAGTTTGTTTCAAGACCACCATAGCCAGGCCCCAGAGCACTCCGACGCCAAACGCCAAAACCAGAGCAACCCCGACCAACCTGACCGTCGATGGAAGTCTCTCTTGAATGATTGTTACGACCGGTCGACCATCTTTATATGAACGCCCCAAATTTCCCCGCATGACACCGTTGGAAAGCCAAAGCAGGTACTGTTCTGTGGGCGATTTATCGAGTCCGAATTCCTGGCGGATGATGGCTAGTTCTGCAGGTGCCATATCCTTCTGAGCGTTGCCTACCAGCACGTCTACA
>JACMKL010000720.1 GCA_014380105.1 Candidatus Melainabacteria bacterium | reverse complement strand
GTCAACTTACGCTCCTAAGCTGTTTTCGTGGAGCCGGTGCGGCACCCCCTTTTTCCTAAATGAACATGCTTTTTCCCGAGATTTCTTCTTGGGAAGTTTGAGCAATTCGGGCCGCAATCGCTTCTGTTTTGACTTTGTCGCTTTTAAAAAAAGAGGTTTACACGATGAGTGATGTTTCAGCAGAGACTGCGCGGCGGTCGCCAGAAAAAAATTCGGAAACAACGCGCCTGGATGTTGCGCGCGCACTTTATGCAGATGTAGACAGTAGACCCGTCACTGACTTGGAGGGACGTACTTGTAGAACTCAGCCCACGGGAGATCAGATTCCGACGCTTAGAACCGGCATCGCATCTCGTGGATGTGAATATCAAAGTGCACAAGACATCGCCAATGCCACAGGAATTCTCGACTTTGGAGATATTTGGAGGCAAGTGCGCCGTGAAGCGGTGCAAGTTCATTCGGGAAGGGGAGCGGGCAGTGGAGTAGCAATCGGCGCCACGCCAGATACTTGCATTGTGGCGACGAACGCACATGTGGTAAGGCCTGATTTGTTTGGTGCTAGAGCGAGAGAACGAGAGAGTGGAAACGCCGTTGTAATGGCGGATGGCACTCGCTATCCGGCAACAGTTGGTCACGTTGATGTGGCAAATGATAGAGCCGCGTTGGTGGTTAGAACTGGTGCCCGGACGGCAGAAGTTTGTCGCCCAGCACGCATTGCAGAAAACCCTGGAGAAATCGGACGTGGTTTGGCGGTTGGCTTTCCGGGCGGTGCTTCTTCTCCGTACGCACATCCGGCTCAACTTGATGGAATTCAAAGAGCTTTGTCTCAGCCGCGCGGTGGTCGCCGAAATCAGCCGGAAATATTCACTCGTTCCAACACTATTGAAGGCAATTCGGGTGGTCCTATTTACAACGACAGACGGGAGGTGGTTGGATTGGTCACCCGCGGACCCGACCCGTGGCAGGTGCCCAACAACGCTCGCACGGAGAGGGAATTTGACGCTGTATTAAGGCGTTATTCGATCGGAACGCCGATCAATCCCACTATTCGCGACACGATGATTAGAGAGAGTCTGCGCGTCACAGCCCCGCAGCCACGCCAGCGCTGACTTCCGGATCGATGCTTCAGAACTCTACATTTGGGGCAGATATTGATGTGGATGTCCCCTTTGGAGCGCGCTTTTATGGTTAAGGGCAACGAAACAGCTGGTCAAACAGCAGAGCAACTCGATAATCCGGGCGTTGCTGGCGATATTATTCAGCAGCCTAATTGGAATATCACGCCTGCAGATCAGCGTGAACAAATGCGCGCAGTCGCGAGGCAATATTCACCAGAAACTGTGCCGGCGACCGAAGCGTCCGAAACAAAAGTCGCGCAGGGTCACAATCCAGAAGACCGGGTTGATCTCTGGAAGCAGTATAAGGACGAAAAGGAATTTCTTGCTAAAAGTCCGGCAGAGTTGCGTTCCGGTTATAATTTGCCTCCGAATGCACCATCAGAGCGTGTATTTAGAGGTGTTGCCAAAGAGTTGCTGGATATCTACAACAATTCCTCGCCGGAAGCTCGCCCTGCCATTCGCGAAGCTCTGGGATTGGGTCCGAATGATGCCTTTCCTAAAACGGTTGAGGGTGCACTAAATCTATTTGCGACAAGAGAGCGGCGAGAACTTGGTCTCGGACCGAATGCTTCGTATCAAGAGATGGAAACAGCTAGAGCCAAAAAGACTTGGGCAGACCGTTATGTCGAGATAGATAAAAACTAGGCCAGCGCTCTAGTTCGATAAGATCTATAGATTGCTTCCAGATAAGCTTCCGGCGCTGCTTCGGCAGTCACATCGCCTAGTTTTACTTTAAAGTGTTCTTGAAGTTTGGCGGCGACAACAGGTCGTTGCGCTTTCGCCATGTGATCGCGTCGTTTCAAAAAGCTCACCAGAATTTCGTATTCTTGTGGTGTAATTCTGCCGACGTCGACATTGGAAGAATCGCCTGAGCTGGACGATTCTAGTCTGAGATCGTCCTGGCTTGAAGTAAGTAATTCAGAACTTCGTTCTCGAATAACAACGGTGCCTGCGGCGAGATCTCCGAAGCGCCTCTCATTCTTGTCAATCATCATGGAAAGAACGCCGATTAGAACCAAGCCCATATCGACGACGCGAAGCACATTGCGGATAATCACGGCTGGCCAAGTCACAGGTTGTCCGTTTTGTTCGATTACACGGATTTGGGCGACTTTTTTGCCGGGAGTTTGACCCTGCCAGGTGCCTTCGAAAAATATGTGATAGCCAAAATGAATGAAAAAGGCGATGAACATGGCAATCATTAAAATGAAGCCGTAGATGATGCCCTTGACGTTGCCAGGCAACGGTCCCATCGAGACCACTGTGAAGATGCCCCACGCCATAAGCGCAATCAACCCGATGGTAATAAGACTGATTGTAGAATCTATTAACCCGGCCAAGATGCGATTGCCCATCCCTGCCAACTCCAGGTGTAGGTCAACGTTCTCTGGGGTAGAGATAGAGTAATCGGGGCTGTGCATTTTGTGAATTTGCGCCTGTTGTTGGAAAGGACCCGTGACCATTATGCGTTATTTAAATGAACGTTGAGCGTTGGCTAAAAGCTCGAAAACCTTCTTGGGAGAGCCTGGACACTCTTCTCAAACGAATTGAGAAGGCTGGAATGCACCAGCTTGATCGTCAAGAACTGCAAGAACTGGGTCGTCTTTATCGCTCTACGTCAGCTGATTTGTCAAGAGCGCGGGCGCTTAAGCTTGGTCAGGATGTTCAGGTTTACTTGAATAATCTGGTAGTGAAGGCACACAACCAAGTTTATCAAACCCCCAGAAATCGCTGGGCGGAACTCGGGCGCTTCCTCTGGTATACCTTTCCCCATTTAGTTCGCACCAAAATACTCTATATTGCGGCTGCATTTGTTTTTGCGGTTGCACCTGGGGTGATGGCATATGCACTGACAGTGCACGATCCACATTTTGCTCAGCTCGAGGTGGCAAAGGGTCATCCTCTCGTCAGCGAGGAGATGTGGAGTATGATCGAAAACAAGAAGATGTGGACTGATTCTGTGCAGGGATATAGCCAGACTGCATCCAGCATGATAGCTACCAATAATATTCGAGTGGCAATCCTGGCGTTTGTTTTTGGTATCACTTTCGGTTTTGGAACCGTATTTATTCTTTTCAATAATGGTCTCGGCATTGGCACGGTGCTTGGTTTGTGCAATGTCAACGGCATGCTAGACCGGCTGGTGGCATTTATGGCACCACATGGAGTTCTTGAGCTGACAGCCATATTTATCAGCGGCGGCGCAGGGCTTCTGCTCGGAAAGTCCCTTCTATTTCCCGGTCGGTACAAGCGATTGGATGCTTTTAAGATGGTGGCACGAGATGCCGGTGGATTGTTTGGTGGATGTGTGCCTCTGCTGCTGGTGGCAGGATTAATTGAAGGATTTATTTCTCCTCGCACAGATATTAATTCGGAGACAAAGTTCGCTGTCAGCCTGGCTACGCTGGTTTTGTTGATGCTGTATCTTTTCGCTCCAAGAAAAAATATCGAAGAATCTGTCAAATCTAGTAATCAAAATTGATAACTTGTCGTTAAAATAGTGGTATCGCATTTGATGGATACCTTTTAAACGACGGAGTGATCGTAAGCGCATGAATCCAGTAGCCGCTGTCGACACGCCTAAACAGGCGCCCAAGCTGGTTGTTAGAAAGGTTAAGTTTAATCAGAAAAAATTGCCACCAGGGCAGCGATTGCTTTTGTATATGTTTCTGTCCGCATTTGCATCGGTGATGATTTCGAGTTTGATTCCGCACGGAAAGACAGTCGCTGTTCCGCATGTGACACCAGTGGAGGTGATACCGGAACCTTTTCCGCTAACACAGCGTTTGACTTCTCTGGAAGAAACCCTTAGAAAATCCAGCGATAAAAAGAAATTACGCACCGGTGTGTTCGTGGTCGAACCGAAGACTGGTCGCTATGCCGAGATGGATGCGCGTGGACCTTATATGGCTGCCAGCATGATCAAAGTGCCTGTTCTTGTCAGCATGTTGGCTGCTCTCGATCGTAAGTCGGTCAAATTAGACGAAAAATTGGTGATTCGCAAAGATTTGATTACTGGTGGTTCTGGCTATTTGCAGTGGCGACCAGTTGACTCGAAAATCACTCTGAAAGAAGCTGCCGAGTTGATGATAATCATCTCTGATAATACTGCCACCAATCTTTTGATCGACCGCCTGGGCGGATTGAAAAAGTTGAACAAGCAATATGATGGCTGGGGTCTCAAACACACTCGCTTGAATAATATGCTTGCCGACCTTGAGGGCACGAACACGACAAGCCCATTCGATCTCTGCTTCATGATGGGACGGATCGAACGGGGTGAGTTGATTTCTGAAAAGAGCAGAGAGTGGATGTATTCGATAATGCATCGCACACGTATCAAAACTCTCCTTCCACAAGGCCTCAACCCTGGAGACAAAATTTTCCACAAGACCGGTGATATCGGCAAAATGGTTGGTGATGTTGGCTTAGTAACTTCCAAAGATGGAAAACGCTATTTGGTTGCTGTACAAGTTGAGCGTCCACACAACGATCGACGTGCCAATGAACTGATCAGATGCTTGAGTCGTTCAATTCATGCCACTATCATCAAACCAAGTGATGGTGCCGTAGATGAGACAATCGCTGGCACTACGCCGGAAGTGAAAGCGGCAGCCAATCAGAGCCATCCTTGACACTGATTTCAAAAATTGCAGCTTCCTTCGCCCTAATCTGGTTATGCCATTCGTTCGCATTGCCGCTCTGCGCCCACGCAAAAGAGCCTGAAAATGCTCGCAAATCACCTGACGTTTCACACCAAATTCGGCAATCTGAACCTGCGTCTGGCACTGCCAGTGGTGGCAATCATTTGACCGCTGACGAAGTACGCGCACAGTTGTCTGTAATTCGTCGATCAGAAACCGCCGACGCCAACAATCAACATAATTTGCGTGTCATTGATAATGTCCTCGGTAAGGCTTTTGAAATTTTGGGGCTGGCTCTCGGTGTAGCGATAATTGTCTCGTCGGTCATAGAGCAGCGCGGCAAAAAAGAAGAAGTCGCCAGCATTGTGGCTGGAACGATTTTGATCATGTTAGCCCTGATTGCACCCCTGGCCGTACACGCTCTGTGCGAGCAACTGGCTCATGGGATTTTTCGATAATTGCAAAAAATGGGTATATATGGATGGGTGTGTTTGGACCTTCACGTTCTTTTCACGGTCGGTTTTGCATAATTACGGTGCCCTTTCCCTGGGCAACCCTCAATTAATCGTTAGCTCCCTTTCCATTCGGAGCCGTTACTATGGTCGCTGCGACTGAAAACGTCGAATCAGTTGAAAAACCGAAGAAGGTCGCTGCAGAAACAACTGCTGTTGCCGATGAATCTGACTTGTCCCGCAATCAAGTGCCTGTCGAGCAAGCCGCGACCTCGGCTGCCGTGGCAGACTTGCCGCCGGTTTTATTAACTGAAGCTGGAAAGCCGGCATTGACCGACGCCGCCATAAAAACTACCGCCACAGAATTGTCTGGCGCACTCACTGTCGGATATATTTACGGTGCTGATTTCAACGCAGCCAAAAATCTTCTCTCTCCCATGAACGAATCCGGGACCAAGCGCCTGGAGGCAATGTATCCCACTCTGCGCAAAGACCTTGAAACTGCTTTTGGAAAAGACGAGCGTTTTAGAGAGCTTGAAGCACTGCTAGATCGCAAAGATGGAAAAACCAATATTGTCGGAAACATTGCTCAAGCACTTGAAGTAGCAAAAGTTTCCGGTTGGGACAGCGGCATAACCGAGCGCGAAACTGCCGGACGCATGCTGCGAGCTGCTTTGGGACCTCTAGATTCCAAACAATTGACAGAAGTTAAGGCTGATTGGGACAAACGTTATGGCAAGGAATACGGTAGTTTTGATCAAGCAATCGCATCGGGAAGTTTGAATCCGACTGACAAAGCGTTAGTGAAAGACTTCTATTCCAAGGGCTCGGACGCCAGGACTTCTGCAGATATTCAGGCTGCAGCTACATCACTTTTGAAAGACTACAATTCAACGCCACTTAATCGGCAGCAGGCTGATCGCTATCTCGGTCAGTTGTCGGATGTGTTGGGCGGCCCTTCGCAAAGCGCTGTCGAAGCGCGAAAGGCACTTAAAACAAATTCTGAATTTGCTCCAGAATTCGATAAAGCTTTTGGAGCAAATGCTCGAACTAGCGAAACACAAAAGAGAATAGCTGCCGATTTTGTTTCTGAAGGGCGCATCTCAATTGGCACTATCGTGACAGGCAATTCGAAGACCCTGGCAGGCTTCTTTGATAATCCAGACAATATTTCGCTTGCCCTCACTCATGCGACGCCGAAGGAAAGACAAGATTTCATCGAAGGTAAACGCCTGAGCGGAAAGCAAGATTTGACTAACCTGACTGAAGTGCAAATTGGTCAGATGGAATTTTATAAAAAACTAGATGATGCTTTTAAAGCAAATGGTAATCCACGACAACAAGCCATCTACGCGGATCAGCTAGCCAATGGCAAGAAAACTCAAATCACAGAAATGGCAGAGTTGCATACTGAAGCCAATATGTTCGGATTTGGCGGTGGTCATTCAACACAGAAAATGATGGCGAGTGTCGAGAATATGACTCGCGAAAATTGGGAGCTGATTCGACCAACTGCCAAAGGCGCAGAAAGTCCATACATGAAAGATTTGAAGGCTTCAATTGGGACTTATACAGAAGCCGGATCAGAAGAACAAAAACGTCTTTTTGCTTTGCTAGATGCGAAAGCTGGTGTCAAAACTTACGAAGACTCGCAGTCAGTTAAACGCAGCTTTGCCGATGTTGTAAAAGATAATAGCGACAATACCGAAGATAGCCGAATCGCGCTCGCCAAGTCGGTTGCTTCAATGACTCCGGCTGATGCCGCAGCATACAAGGCTAATCCAGAACTTCGCCAACAAACCCAAGCCGCTCTTGGAGAGTTTGCTGGAGCGGACAAAGATGCTGCAGCACTGTTACTTTCGAAATCATTATTGAGCCAGGTTGAGAAAACCGGTCAGCCACCCAAGCTGTACGCCTTAGACACCTTTGCCAAAGATGTCGTAGACGGCAAACTTGATGATCCGGGCAAGCGAATGGCTGCCGTAGAGACTCTTATGAAAGACTCTGCTTTACTTGCCAGAGCAAAAGCAATTCAAGATAATTTAGATCTTGGCACTATGTATGGTGCTAATCCAACTCCAGAGAATGTGGCATTGACCGGTTTGCTTCGCAGTGGCGCAACAGAATCCGGTTATCGCGCACTACTGCGAGGTGAGCCGATTGGAATTGGCGTCAAAATATCCACTGGTGGGGGCACTCTCGGCGAAGGATTTAAGGGCCTCTACGATGACATCGCTGCGCTTCCGAAAGATGAGCGTGATCGCATTCGAGGACTGATTTCACCTGATCAACAGAAAGTGTTGGACAACGTGATTGCTCAGGGCGGGAAGCCGAATCTCGCAGATGACTTCCAGTCATACCTGATTGGTGATGGTGGCAGCCATAAAGAATTTACAGCCAAAGTTGCAGCGATGTCAGATGCAGAACGCACTCAATTTATGGCTGATGTTCAGCGCAAATACGGTCAAGATTTCAACAAGGCTTTGATTGCTAGTGCGGTTGCTCGTGATGGAGTATCTGCGGAGAACAAGCAGGTTCTAGAGAAATTAGCGTCACAGAATTGGAAACCGACTCTCGCTGATGAAGCGCGTCAGTTCGTTTTAGATGGTGGAAACTATCAGGACTTTGCAAAGAAATTCGGTGACTTGAATTTCACGCAGAAGGAACAATTAAAATCAGAGTACAGCAGTAAGTACAGCACTTCACTCGATAAAGACTTTTTGGCGAAAGTCCCACACGAGAGTGCTGAGACTTTCCAGGACTTGTTGAGAAGCCGTGCTTCGGATCCTTTGCAAAATTACTTTGACCGCGTTGCGGGATTAGACAAATCTGGCTTCACACCTGATGGTACTCTTCTCAACGTGGAACGCGCCTTACAAGTCAATCGCGATTTTATCACTCAATATCAAGCAAATCGTGAGAAATTGCCGCCGAATGTTCAGGCTGCGCTTGATCAATATTACACAGAAGCTGTTAAGCAAAATGGCGAATCGAAAGAGCGCTTAGCTGAAGTAGCTGTTCAAACCGCGGTGATCGCGGCTGCTATCGCCTCAATACCAGTGACTGGCGGACTGAGCACTCTTACTATTGGACAAGCTTCTGCCTTAATTGCTGCTAGTGCCACCGGTGGTGCAGTGATGCGACCTGCTTTGATGGCTGCCATTGAAGGTAAGGGCATGACCATGGAAAAGGCAATGCAGCAAGCGAAGCTTGGTGCGCTGGATGGCATGTT
>JACMKL010000719.1 GCA_014380105.1 Candidatus Melainabacteria bacterium | reverse complement strand
CGAAGCAGTGGACATCCTCAAAAAGAGCGACGCTACATTCGAATTCCCTGTTGAATGGGGCATCGACTTACAGTCAGAGCACGAGCGATATTTGGCGGAGCAAAAATTTAAGAAACCAGTCATCCTTTACGACTATCCAAAAGACATCAAAGCGTTTTATATGCGCCTGAACGAAGATGGAAAAACTGTCCGCGCCATGGACGTATTAGTTCCTAAAGTCGGCGAAATCATCGGCGGCAGCCAGCGTGAAGAGCGTCTGGAGCAGTTGGAAGAACGCATGAGAGCCTGCCATCTGGACCCTGAAGAATACTGGTGGTATCTGGATCTGAGACGTTATGGCACAGTTCCGCACGCTGGCTTCGGGCTTGGACTCGAGCGCACCGTGCAGTTCTGCACAGGCATGGCAAACATTAGAGACGTTATTCCATTCCCACGCACTCCGAAGAGCGCTGAGTTTTAAAGGCTCTCGCCGATTACTTTAGGAGCGGGTGGTTTCTTTGCTTCGCGTCTAATCAAATCTTTGGCGTCTATCTTGATGAAACAATCGACCATGCGGTGATTGTCTTGCATCAAGCCGAGCTGCTTTGCGGCTTCTTTTGATACGTCGATGACATGATTCGGGCAATATGGCCCGCGGTCATTAATGGTCAAAGTGCATTGCTTGCCGTTTTTGCGATTAACGACAGTCACTTTAGTTCCGAAAGGTAATTGCTTGTGCGCGGCAGTTAAAACGCCTTCGTCATAACGCTGGCCTGATGCCGTCTTTTGACCGTGTAGGCTGCTGCTGTAAAATGCTGCTTTGCCGCCAAAATCAGGACTTCCTTTTGGTGGCAATTCAGAGGGTGTACTTGAAGCAATTTTGGGACGCACCGCTACTGGTGTCGTTGCTTTAGTTGTTGGCGACTGTCCCGCAGACACTGTCACAGCTGGAGCAATAGGCATCATGATTGTCGTACTGATTGGGGCAGGCTTTGCTGAAGCTGTCGGTTTTAAATCTGATTTAGCGGAAGGTTGCTCTGCTTCAACTTTAGGCTGCGCATACAACTTCATTGGAATAGGAGCGTCATCAGTCTCGTCTGCAGTCGATTTCTGAACATCGTATTCGGTGATGCGCATTCTTGCAGAAGGCGAAGACTCAGAAGGTGCAGATTCACAAGACGAGGCATTTTCTATCGCCTTACTGTCATGACCTTTGACTATTTCTACCTTCTGTTTTTCGGTCACTTCTGCTATTCCGTTTTGCCCAAAGGCAGAAAATGGAGAGCCGATCAATAATGCCACCATAAGCGGTGCACTGCAGCTAATCTCTAAACCAAAGTCTTTGGTCGCCCGCATCAGGGTTTCTCCCTCAAAGGTAAATCAAGATATGACGCGCCTCCAAAAGGAGGTGAGCGGTATGTTTCCTAGGGCAAGGGTTGCCACGAGAATTATCGCAATTTCCAAGAAGAAGGTATTAGAAATTAGCTTCCCTTGGCATCCGCCATGTCTCGATCTGGTCTCTGGAAGATGATAATTCCGACAACTGAAGCGAGACTGAAGAATATAAGTAAGCCGAAAGCGGCGCTAAAACTGCCAGTTTTCTCTGATATAAAGCCGGTGATTGTGGGCGCCAGGATTCCGGCCAGGGCAAAGAAGCTGTCCATGATGCCGAGACTGGTTCCCGCTCTGTCTTTAGCCAGGTCGGTGTTGAGTGCATAGAAACAAGCGTTTGGCATCAGTCCCAGTCCGATTCCTAGCGAAATCATTGTGAGCGCCACGTTGAGATCGTGAGTGAACATCAGAGGAATAAAGCAGATAGCCGACAGTAATTGGCAAATCCAGATCATGTGAGTACGGGCAATCCGGGCGCTTCCGGTTTTCTTCATTAGCCAATCGGATATAAAACCGGCTGAGGCTAAGAGAATTCCCGCTGTCAGCCATGGTGCAATCACAAAAACGCCCACTTCTTTCAGGTGGAGGCTGTAAGTTTTTTCGAGATAGCCTGGAAGCCATGTCATCGCGAAGAACAGCAAGTAGCCAAAGGCGAAGAAGGCGAGATTGTTGGACATCAGTGAAGGATTCAGGAGCATGAAGCGCCAGGTCGTCTTTCCTTCCGAGAGATGATGAGAGCGACGCGACTGGTCATTGCCGTCGCGAGTTTGTACGACTCCATCTCGAATGTGTGTCAATTCAGCGTCAGTGACGTATTTGCTCGATTCAGGATAGTCGCGGAATAAGATCACCCAGACTACCGACCAGATAACTCCCAGGACTCCGAGCACAACGAACATGCCCTTCCAGCCCAGGCTCACTATCAAATTAGTGATTAGTGGACCGCCCAAAACGTGCGCAAAAGGAACCGCTGAAAGACCGATCGCAGTTGCGGTTGCGCGTTCTGTCTTAGGGAGCCAATCGGCTACAACTCTTGTCAGCGCTGGGAAGTGTGGACCTTCTGTTAATCCGAGAATAAGCCTGAAAGCAAAGAGAACCCAGAACCCGGAAGCCAATCCCATCATGGCTGTGATCACTGACCAGAGAATTGCTGCTGCTGGCCAAACTCTGTGTGAGCCCCATTTGTCGACCATAATGCCGCCAACAGTCGTCATCACCATGTATGTGATGGCAAATGCCGAGGCAATCATTCCAAAGTGTCCGTCATTGAGCCCGAACTCAAGCTCGATGGCTTTTCTGGCGTATGAAATCGCCGAGCGGTCCAGATAATTGATCAGAGTAATTGCAAAGCCCAGACCGATGATAATCCATCGATAATTGCCGACCTTGGATTTCGTAGCGGTCGTAATATTGGGCGTTTCGAGCATATTTTGCCTTTCCTGGGTACCGTTCATCTGTCTTCCTCTTCGGGTGACGCTTGATGTCGCACGTTTTAGTCTCATTGAAGCCCTATGGGGAGGGGCAAAGATGAGCCAACGTATTTGAACTGAGAATATTAGCGCGTATGCAGTTGGATATTGCGGTTGACTGTTGACGAAAAATGTCAGCAGTTGATGAATTTGATAAAGTTTATCTTTCCCATTGAACTTTTTTCCGCGGGACGTCGTCTCTATATCTAGATGATGGTCCCTTCGGGGTTGCTTCCAAGGAGAAGTATTTGATGAATCTATTTGAAAAACTGCCGGTCGCTTTGTCCGGCTTATGTTTGGTAGCCCTTACCAGCGCTCCGGTCATGGCTCAGGGAGTCGAACTTTCTGACGACTTTGACGGTTCAGCACCTATGCAAGGTGTGATCGAAATCAGCATGGACGGTGAAGGACCAGACTTCTTCGTAGCTGGCGTACCAAATTCCGTCACTACCATCGAAGCAGGCGCTGCCGGGTTTGCTCCTGCACCGGAAGGTTTTGCACCAGGAATGCGTGGCGGATGGGGCGGACCCTCTCGTGGCGGCATGAGAGGTTGCCCGGCAATGTCTCATGGCGGTGGATTCATGGGTATTCGCGATCTTGATTTGAGCGACGAGCAATACGAAAAGTTCTACTCTTTGAAGAATTCTTTTATGGATAAAGTCGGACCGAAGATGTTCGAAATCCGCACCAACGAGAGACATCTCAAAGATCTTCTTACTCAGACATCCGTCGACACCAAGAAGGCAAAAGACTTGCAAGGCAAGATCAACGACCTTCGCGCCGACATCTCGAATCTCAAGCTAGATCACTGTCTCGCCATGCAAGACGTACTTTCGGCTGAGCAAAGAAAGAAGATTCGCGAACGCGTTATTCGTGGAGGCGGCCACCATGGCGGCTCCATGATGAGACGTATGAAGATGGAAAAGAAGGATAGCTAAACCAGTCGTAACCTCCAAGGCACGTTTCGTCTAACTTAATCTGAGCTTTCGCTCCTAATATATTTCTGGCTTCTGTAATAAGATTTGAGCAAGAGGCTAGCTGCGGGAGAAATCCTCTAGCCGAGTTCATCTGGGATATTAAAGGCACGAAAATGAAGCTGCGAAAAGTTTTGACCGGAATCATGTCCTTTGCTGTGTTGACGGCTGTGTCTAGCAATTCAGCGTGTTTTGCTGAATGGTATGACAGCGAGCGTTCTTGCCTCGAACGGGCGAGAACGCTCTTTTCTTCAGGTCAGTTTGACGAGGCACAAAAGGCGTGTGATAGAGGATTGGCATTCAATCCGAATTCAGCGGAGATCATTTATTTCCGTGGCGTTTTAAATCACACACTCAAGCGTTATGACCTGGCTTTGGCTGACTTTGATCAGGCAATCAAGCTAAATCCTACTGCCGGAGCTTATATCGCTCGCGGCACACTTTATTCAAACGAGAAAAAGTACGACCTTGCAGTCAAGGATTTCGATTCTGCTTTGAAGCTAGAACCGCGCAATGATTCTGCTCGTACTAACAAAGAATTTTGTCTCACTGAAGTCGAGAACCAGCGCAAGCTTGCAATGGGTGGTACTGAAAAGTCCGCACCTTCTCTGAATGTAGCAGTCTCGACTGCCGTGCCCATCCCTGTTCCGAAACAGCCTAAGGCACCTAGAGCGCCTAAAGAGCCAAGAGAGCCAAAGGTAAGCCACCAGAAGGACAGTGGTGTCGCCGTCAGTGCCATCGAAGACAATAGTGCTGAGTTGAAACGTTTAACAGCGGAAGTGCAAGCACGTCAGAAAGAAAGCGATAAAGAACTGCAAGCAACCCTTGCAAAAGAGCGAGCAGAAAAGGAAGCGCTCCTCAGAAAACTTGCCGAAATCAAGGTGGCATCCCGCACTGCTGATAAGAAAGCAACTGAAGTTGTTAAGCCGGAAGACCGCCCTGTTAAGGACAAGTGGGCGCTAATTGTCGGTATCAGCAAATTCAAGAACAATACTTTGAACTTGAAATATCCAAGCAAAGACGCGAAAGATTTTTACGACTACTTAGTTGCCGACGGCAAATTTCAGAAAGACCACGTCAAACTTTTGCTCGACGAGCAAGCCACTCGCGGCAATATTTTGTCCGAGTTGG
>JACMKL010000718.1 GCA_014380105.1 Candidatus Melainabacteria bacterium | reverse complement strand
TGGAAGGTCTTGTTGAAGAAGTATCAGACCAGCTAAATCGCCCCCTCAGCATCGAGTCTGCGCAATTTACACTGATGGCATCAAAAAATATGGGTGGAACCGCAGCCAGCCAGCAGCGAAACGTCGCAGATGAAGTGTACAAGGCTGTGCGGAAACAGCTTAAAAGTGCGGACAGCCATGAAGGACGTGACTGGGTTATTCCTGCTCTAAAAATCGGTCGACGATTGGTAGCGCCCATTTTGCTCGGCGAGAATGTCGCTGGTTACATTTCATCTATGGTGCGCCCGAACGACGACACCGAAGCGATTGCAGAATTGCTCCGCCCGGCCGCGCTCGCCGCTATGATGGAGTTTCACAAAAATCGCCATGATGGACCGGTTTTTGCAGCTACTCAAAAGAATTTGCTGAAGGATCTTCTTTTGGGCGGCACTCTCTCAGCCTCCGACCAGGAGCGCCTGGAGCAGCATTATGGTTTTGATTTGAGCGACGGCATTCTGGCATTCTCTGTAATTGCCCTGAATGCGCAGGGTCAACCGATAGCGATTGGCGGTTTGCCCGAGGAGCAAGGCATTCTCACAGAAATTGAAGGAACTGCCACCGTGGTAATGCCTTATTTGACCAAGTCGGAAATGACCTGGCAGAAAGAAGCGGAAGCGCTAAAGCAGAATGTGCGCGAATTGATCAAGCTAAAACCCGGTGGTGCTGACGCGCGTATTCAAATTGGTGCGGGTCGCATGGCTGATACCACACTCGACTTGCCTGACGCCTATAGAGAGGCCAGGCAGGCTTTGATTGTCGGCTCAATGGTGCACGGCGACAAGGAATTCACGATTGGCTATGGCGAGTTGGGTATTAAACGCCTACTTTACTTGATGATCGACCATCCCGAATTGGCGCGTTTTTGCGAAGAAAACATCGAGCCTCTCGAATCATATGATGAAGAGTGGGAAAGTGAACTGGTATCAAGTTTACGTGTTTACCTTGCCGAAGGTGCCAATCTCAATTCGGCTGCCAGAGCGCTATTCATTCACCGGCATACGCTCAGATATAGGCTTGAGCAAATCGCAGAAATCTTAAAAGTGGATATCGACTCACAAGAAGTTTTGCTCAACTTGCAAATCGCTTTCCATATACGAGACATGATGGGCGGCGGCGCAGGGAAAAAAGGATGAGCGAACTGGCCATCCAGGCTATTGAAATTTCAAAGCGATTCGGTGCCACTCAGGCTTTGCGAACGCTCAATCTAGGTGTGAAAGAAGGTGAATTCTTCAGCCTCTTAGGTCCGTCCGGTTGCGGCAAGACGACACTTCTCCGAATTATTGCCGGTTTTGAAACACCTAGCACCGGCAAATTACTTGTCGATGGAAAAGACGTGTCAGGCGTACCGCCACACAAACGTCCCGTTAACATGGTTTTTCAGAGTTATGCGTTATTTCCGCATTTGACAGTTTTTGAAAACGTTGCATTCGGTCTTAAGTCGGGTCCAAAGATTGCCGATGAAGAGATGCGCAAACGCGTTAGTAACGCACTGAATCTGGTGCGCCTATCTCAGATGTCTGAGCGTTTTCCTTCGCAACTCTCAGGTGGACAGCAGCAGCGTGTTGCCCTGGCAAGGGCAATAGTAAACCGTCCAAAAGTGCTTCTACTCGATGAACCACTGTCGGCTCTAGATCCGCAAATTCGTGAAGAAATGCAAAATGAGTTGGCGCGATTGCAGCGTGAATTAAACATGACATTCATTATGGTCACTCACGATCAAGATGAAGCTCTTGCCCTTTCGAGTCGGATAGCTGTTTTTTATAGCGGCAATCTGGAACAGATAGGCACACCTCACGAAGTCTATGATCAGCCTATAACGCCCTTCGTGGCTCGCTTTATTGGTAACACAAACTTAATTGAAGCGACTCTCGTTGATGTGGCTGGCAATGGCTTGACTAAAGTAAATTTACCCAATTCTTTGATTGTATCGGTAAATTCTGGCGCCACCGCATCTGGTGCGTCTGCTGGCAGCAAAGTTCTTTTGTCTGTTAAACCCCAGCTTTTAACAATGCACGCAATCGGCGAAAGTCCATCAAAAAATGGTGGCTCCGTCGATCGTATCAAGGGTTCCGTCAGTACGAGAAATTACCTCGGTGCGTCAACGGAATATGTCGTGAAATCAGACATGGGAGTGGATTTCCGAATTTCTCATCCAACTTCTCAAGCTGGTGTTTTTAATGTTGGCGATTATGTTTCTGTTGGCATCGACTGGAATACCTGCACGCTCCTAAAAGACAATGTCCGAAAGGAGGACTAATTGAGTCTTTCCAGGCGCAGTTTTCTACAAGGATTAACCGGCACTTTGGTGGCATCGACGCTGCCCGGTTGTGGGCTTAGTTCTTCATCCGGTGGCAAGGAGGGTAATACTCTCAACATATACAGTTGGGCTGATTACCTTCATCCTGACACAATTCCGGAATTCGAAAAGCGCTCCGGAGCGCAGGTTGTTTACGATACATTCGCATCGAATGAAGCACTTCTTGCAAAGTTGCAAGCTGGTGCCACCGACTATGACATTGTGGTGCCGACCGGATACATGCTGCATCAGCTGGTCAAACTCGATTTGCTTCAAAAGATCGACCACAGTCGAATTCCTAATCTAAAAAACATCATGGAACGCTTTCAGCATGCGGCACACGACCCAGGTCTGATTCACTCAGTCCCCTACACTTGGGGAACTACTGGTATTGGATATAATGCCGCTGCATTGCGTAAGGCCTTGATGCGAGGTGAAACAGACATTGAAGAAGCAATGGCTAGCGGCAACAAAACACCTGCCGACTGGGAAGTTTTCTTTGATTCTCGTTTGAGAAATAGAATTACCTTGCTCGATGATCCGCGCGAAACTATTGGATTTGCGCTCAAGCATCGAGGTTATTCGTTTAACACTACTGACGAAAAACTGATTGCTGCTGCTACCGCCGACTTGAAAGAGCAAAAACCTCTAACGATGTGTTACTCCTCTGACCAGGTAATAACGCAACTGGTAAGCGGAGATTGCTGGCTGTCATTGGTTTACAGTGGGGACGCCTATCAGGCGAAACGCGAAAATTCAGATGTGCAATATGCAATTCCTGTAAGCGGTTGCTCAATCTGGTTGGATAATTTGTGCATCCCTAAATCTGCACCACATCCCGAGCGTGCATATGAGTGGATCAATTACATACTTGAACCAAAGGTGGGCGCTGCGATTGCCAATTTCACTCGTTATGCAACGCCAAATAGATTGGCATTGCCGCTTGTAGACGAAGAATTGAAAAACGATAAAAATCTCTACCCGAGCGAAAATGTACTAGCGCGCTGCGAAGAGATAGGGGATGTCGGACAGGCAATTTTTACTTACGATCGCATGTGGACTGAGCTTAAGTGCACTTGATGAGATGATCTTGCTTCCAAAAAGCAAAGCTCCCCGCTCAGAGCGGAGAGCCGAAAAGCTTTAGTAGAAGTGCTTAGGAGCCTTTGCCTACCATTTTCTTGGCGCCGTTGCCCATTGCTTTCAGTCCTTGACCCATCTTCTTGAAAGGCCAGACGATAGCGTTGCCAACTTTTTTGCCAGCTGCTTGAAATTTGTTATCTTCAGCTTGAGCTGCGTTAGCGGTAAATGTGCAAATGGCGATCATGAGACCGACTGCCAAACTCTTCTTCATGTGATACTCCCTTAACTGTTCCTGCGCGTGTGGAACGTGACTTGTCACGTTGCTCTTTATAGCATAAGTTGAGGCGTTGTGCCGATAAATTGTGCACATCTAGCTTGCACCACCGCCAACACAGGCATTGTCAGTCGCTATCTGAAGATGTGGTCTTACATATAATTCGCTACAAATTTCGACTTTTACTAAGCAAATTCGAACTCACACTGCCATTGCAAGGTTTCTGTAAGCTCTTCAGGCGAGTGCCTTGTAAAGGGCTTGTCTTGGCACTTTAAGCGCATATATGCATTCGAGCATTTCAAAGCACTGAAAGTTAGTTATGGAGTAGGACTGTATGAGTCGAGAATATTTTTAGCCTGCGCATCGAGATCATCCGCGTGAGAATTTTCTCCTCGCTCTCTTTCCATTTCCGCAAATGCTAATAAGGTCTGTGCGTATTGCGGTGGATAGGCAGAGTTTTTTCTGATTGCAATGGCGAGCGTGTACATCTGTGCTGCTTCATCGTAGCGGTGCAATTTTTGAAGAAGTTTCGCCAGCGAATTTGCGCTGACCGCCACGCTGACGTGCTCCGCTCCCAGGACACTCATTCGCAGTTGGAGCGCTTGTTGGTAAAGGTGTTCGGCTTCTGCAAACATACTTTGAGCGGAATATAAATCCGCCAGTAATTGCAAACTTTGTGCGACAAAAGGGTGATAAGGCCACAATTCCCAAGTTTCGCTCAGCAATGCATAGCGAAACAAAACAATTGCGTCGTCGAATCTATTTTGACGATAATGGGAGCGAGCCAAATAAAATAGGCTGTGAGAAATATCTTGAAAGCTTTCCAAGTATTCCAGTCTGGGCGCCCCTTTCATCTGTTTCTCGCATCGTGTAAAACATTCTTTGGCATATATTTCCTGGCCTTGTTGGCGATAAATAAATGCCAGGCCCATTAAGCAAAATGCTTCGTATTCATGCCCTTCACCCAATTCGTCCTGGTAGATTTTAATTGAATCTTTGACGAGATTTTCTGCATCGGCAAGTTTTCCCCAGGCAAAATATAGACCAGCAAGATAATTCATTTGTGTTGCCGCATCAAGAATATTTGAGCAGCCGGCTACAGTGAGTTCCAGGCTGCGCTTGTAGATAGCTTCTGCTTCTTTGAACTTGTCTTGAATACGATAAAGGACAGCAAGATTATGCAGGCGTGGCACCAGTAGTAGTGACTCGAAACCTTTGTCTTCTTCTGTGATAGCGATTGCTCGCAAATAACATTCTTCAGCAGCATCAAATTTTGCTGCAGTGTGATAATCGTAGGCGAGCGTGTCGAGCAGTGGCACAAGATCGCGGTGCCCAGCACCGAGGCGAAGTTCAGCTTCGTCGAGAGCATTTTTGCTGTCTAATTCGCCGGCTGAATTCATTGAACTCCACTTTCGGTGGTTGCGAATTTGGTGGCTTAACTTTTCGCGACGACGAAGCGACTTCCGCTGGCAAGTGTTTTCATCTCGACAATTTCCCAGCCGTCAAAGAGCTGTTTTAGTTCTTCATCTGGAAAATAGCGCAGCATCATTCCTTTGCGCCCTTTGTCCGTGTAGACCTGGGTGCCGTCTTCAAGTTTGTAATATTCGCCTGGACCGGTGCCAACTTTGTCGAAGCAGCCGATAAATGTGCCGCCCGGAACAATTATTGATTTCACTTTTGCCATCGAGACAAGCGCAAGTGACAGCGGAAGGTGCTCAATGATTGAATTAGCAACTACAGCGTCGAAAGAATTGTTCGGATAGGGCATGTCGCCCATGTCTCCAACATCGAAAGTAATATCGAGGTTTTCCATCGCAGCCCACTGCCTGCCCAATTCCAGGGCATGTGGCGCGACATCAATACCTGTAACCTTAAATCCACTTCTTGCTAGAAAGACCGATAACCAGCCGCTGCCGCACCCGAGGTCAAGAATGCGCGACGCCGAATTTGCTTCCAGCCTTTGCGGAATCCATGGCACATATTCGAGCTCCGGCATCTGGGTATACGGCGTTTTGCACATATTCCAGGCGCGTTGCCAGAATTCGAGATTCTCGTGATAAACCTCAGACGAACGTAGTTCGTTCGCCAATTTTGCGGCTTCATCAATGGTTTTGCGATCTACTGTCATGCTCAATTTTCAGGTCCAATAAGTGTCCGTCAGCCTCTTGGGCGACAGATGCCAGCAGCCATCCTATCACGGAAGCCGATCTGGCAAAGCTTTTCAGTGACGAATGCTAAATTCCAGCAAGATTAATTGGATACTTCCTTGGGTATTAGTAATATGGCGGGAGCCCTTGAAGGACTCCTATTGGCAAATGGTGGGCGGCGCATGGCGGAGCCGGGCGGGTCACAACTTCAGATGATGTTGGTTCAGCAATCTGGACCGGGCGCATTGCCGCTTAGCATCCTGACACCCGCGGAATTTTTACCTTTTATTCGGGACGTCGAGCAATTGGCGGTCGCGGAAAAGCTTGCGCCTGTGCTGGTTTACTGGTCCCGAAAGTCGGCGGCCTGGTTGTTACCTACCGGTCCTCGTTTCAAAGAACTGATGCGAGATGCCTTTTGTGTCTCGATTTTCTCGGAAGATCGTGCGGAACCGCCAGATGAATGGTGTTTCCTCATTGAGAGCCGTGGTCTTTGCCTGATTTTGTACGCGCAGCAGGCGCTGGAGTCTGGCGAGAAATATCAATGCTCCGGCTCAATGAATCCCCTGATCGTCCGCCATGCATTCAATCTCTTGCTTCCAGCCTGGCAGGCTGTCGAACTTGGCGAAAGTAATCGCCTGGAAGATGCCAGGGTAAATTTGGGACCTTGCGGAAGTGCTCCAGCGTACGTTGATCGCATTCGCAATCTTTGGCCGGTCGTTAAGTCGCCAATTCAGCAGAATCTGATTCTACAACCGACTGACTTTTCACAGCAAAAACAACCGCCGATAATTCCTGACCATGGCAAGGTTCAGCCAATTGCCTTTGAGACAGGCAATTTTGGTCCGTCAGGAGCTGTTGTTGCTCCGCCGCGTCCGATGCCAAACATGCAGCAGTTTTCTCAACCCGCCGCATCGCAGGTGGTGGCAGGCAGTGGTGACAACATTCCCAGGCTTGAATCGCCTTCTCAAGCAATTTCACAAACACAGACACAGCCTCTGCCGCGTCCAACCGCGTTTGAGCTTCCGTCGCCCATCAAAGAGCCAAATTATCTGGGAGCTGCCAATTCCGAATTTGAAGTATCGGATGATATTGGTTCACAAGCCGGAGCCGAACTGGGCAATGACGGAGCGCCTCGTCCTTCAGCTCTGCGTGGGCTTCGTCAGACTTTAGGTGGCGAAGAAGTTCAAACCGTTGAGTCGATAATTCCAGTGCCAGCGCAAGCAATTATCAGTGACATTATTGGTCAATTGCGTCATTCGAGCGACCTCACCTCAATTTTGCAGTATGCGATTGAAACGCTCACTCAGGTCGTACAAGCCGAGAGAGGCTTGATTTGGCAAGTTGTCGGCGATCAACTTGCTGTCACGAATGAATTTGCAACCAGTGGTCACACTTGCTTTGTTGGAAACCAACTGGGCTCGCAAGAATCGACCGCGATCGTTTTAGAATTTCTTTCGCGCTTCCCAGATGAATCTGGTGCCGGTGTGATCAGTATTCCTGATACATCTCACGACACCAATTTGCACAAGATGTCTCCCACACTTTCGTCCCTGATTGAATTGGGTGAAGTGCGCGGCAGATTGATGGTTCAGTTGCGATCGCGAGGCATTTTTTCGGGATTCTTGGAATTGCAGCAATGTAGCGGACCGCGCGAGTGGAGCCGTCATGATGCAGTTATTTTGCAGAGCGTAGCCGAAATGCTTTCGGTTGTTGTTCAACAATCTTTTGACCAATCGAAGATTGAAATGGACGCTCGCGAAATGAAACTCATTAATGAGATTGCGAGTTTGTTCCGCGATTCGCGTGGTCAATCTACAGAAGAATCACTCGTCAAATCAGTTATGCTCGTGGCAGAGCACATGGGCTTTACGCATTCACAAATTTATTTGTTCAACCCCGAAGATAATGTCCTTAAGGCGCAAATTAAGGGCGGTGGTCACTCGCTTGTTGATATGAACAACAAGGACAATCCGTTCGTTGCTGTTTTTGAATCGGGTCGAGGAAAAATTGTAAACGCGGAATTCACTCGTAAGGGCGACAAATTCTTTGCACATGATATGGCACTGGTTTTGCCTCTCATCTCAGAAGGCGAAAGGCTTGGCGTAATTGGCTTGTGGCAAAGACTGCCCAACAAACCACAATTCCGTCCTCAAGATAGAGAACTGGGATTAACGATTGCCGGTCACCTTTCCAATGTTATTCGAGCAGAGCAAGCAATTACTATGATTCGCGCAGAGCAAGCGCGTTCTGCCCTTATCAACAGAGTTTCGAACGAAATTCGTCAATCTCTCAAAGAAGTCGACCAAATTATGGAAACTCTTGTTGAGTCTCTGTATCAATATTTTGGCTTGTCACTTTGCGTTGTTTCGTTGTTTGATTCACAGGATGAAGTTTTTTCGAAATCAAAAACTGCCGGACTTGAACCACCTCCTGCAAAAGCAATTCAGTCACCTGATGAAATCGGTGAATCTGGTGTGATTGCTGAAGAGACTACCCCACCAAACTTTGGTGAACAGCTTTTACTTGCCAGTCTTGATGATTTGAAAAAAGAGCAAAAGGTATTTTTGACTGCTGATCAAATCAATGAAAAATTGGCAGGTCGAAATGTAGAGATACCTGATGGACTGAAGAGTGCGACTCTATTTCCACTGGTACATGCGGGTAATTTTAAAGCCGGTTTGTGTCTGGTTTCTTCCGAGCGTGAGACCCCGTTCCCTAAAAATGATGTTCACATGGTCACCGACCTGTCGGACAGAGTGGCCGTTGTGGTATCGCACGCGGAGCTGTTCGCTCAAGTTGAGCGTCAAGCTGTCACAGATCCGATGACTGGCTTGTTCAACCGTCGCTATTTTAATGAGCAATTAGGCAAAGAAATCGACCGTTATCAACGCTTCGGTCACCCATTTTCCTACATCATCGTCGACCTCGACTTCCTTAAGAAAATCAATGACAGCTTAGGTCACCACTTTGGTGACATCGCTATCAAACATATTGCTAACGTGATGAAGCGCAGCATTCGTGACGTTGACACCGTCGGACGATTTGGTGGTGAAGAATTCGTTGTCCTGTTGCCTGAAACTGATAGAGAAAATGCACGAATGGTGGCAGAGCGAATTTGCGCGGCAATTAGAGCAAAACCAGTGGATGGTGTTGGTCTGGTGACGGCCTCCCTTGGACTTGCGACTTTCCCTGGAGATGCGCAAGATAAGGATAAATTGCAGGAACTCGCTGACCAGGCTCTCTATCTGGCAAAACATAGAGGCAGAAATCAAGTCTGTTCTGTTATTGAAGACTTGATGCCTAGTTTGACTGAAAATCTCGCTGCCGCGGCAGCGCAGAAAGAAAGAGATCTGGAAAATACAGTGCCACCAGGTACGATAATCACGCTTCCTGAAGCCGAAGTTCCTGTGCCTGTACCTAAGACTCAGGCGCCGAGCGTTGATATGGTGCTTGCAAATGAGAAAGGCATTCTTGGTATCATCGCTCAAATCGTGAAAAGTATTGATGAAAAAGATGCGTACGGCAGCGATCGTTCGCCTCGTGCATACACTTATGCCAATAGTATCGCTCAATCATTGAGGCTTTCAAAAGAGCATGCTGAGCTGGTTTCATTGTCAGCCGCATTCAGTAATATCGGCAAACTTTCGATTGACGCAGAATTGCTCAATAAAAATGGTCCACTCGATCAAGACGAGATGGATCAAATTAGACGCGTTCCGTCTCTTGGTGCAAAATTCTTAGAGCCGTCCAAGATGTTGTACAAATTGAGCACCGTTATTGAAGCGTTGCACGAACACTGGGATGGAAGTGGTTATCCGAAGGGTCTAAAGAACGAAGAAATTCCACTTGAATCTAGAATTATTTCTCTTGTCGATGCATATGTCGCGATGACCAGCGACCGACCTTATAGAAAGTGTTTGTCGAAGCAAGAAGCAATTAAGCAAATTCAGGATGACTCGGGCAGAAAGTTTGACCCTCGTCTCGTCAAATTTTTGCTCACAGTGCTCCAGAAAGAAACTCTGCCTTAATAGCGCAGCGAGTGTTCGATAGTTTCTCCAGGCAGAATTGAATTCTACCTATATATACAATTGACGATAATTTCTATATCACGAAAATTGCTGGAACCACACATCTGCTGTGGTTTTCCAGATTCACTTACTGGTTTGCCTTAATCTTCCCTTAACCATCTTGACCGCCACTTGGGAACGGCATATAATTATTTCAGATCGACGGAAACCGACAGCTTATCAGGCAAGCGGGCCACCATCTGGACCCGATTATAAACACTTCGAAAAGCGCATCGGTGTACGAAGACAACATACGCTCTAGGTACGCAAACTTAGGAGCAAACCCCTCTGAGCCCGGTGTGTGAACTGGCAGAGGGGTTTGTAGCATTTCGGATTATTCTGCTTTCTCATTTTCTTGTTCAGGGCTTTTAGCGAGGTCTTTTGCAAAATCCTCAACCCAAATAATTTCGCTGTGATCTGATCTCCAGATAATTGATTTGGGTTTTTGTGAACCTGTATTTTTGCCTGTAGACTCAAATGTGACAGTCTGAACGCGGCTTTTTGCGTCGCGTTGCACATATATGTGGGGCAAACCTGCAGTCTCAGACCAGCGCCCATTATCCTCTTCTAACTGTTTCACCACACTGTCGAGTTGCTCTGGCGTGTGGCGCTCAATAATATGCAATTGCTTCTGCAATTCAACAATATCTACTTTGCCTTCGAGTACATCAAAAGCAGTGCGGCGAATTTCCATTGATTTGAGTTCGACATCATTCATTTTGATTCGATACCGATCTGTAGCTAGTGCAAATTAAAGCTTCTGGTCTTTCGACTTTCAAGCAGTCGGTTGGCGAGTTAAATTTGCAGTCTTCGCAAAGATATGAACCCTCGCCCGGGCGCTTCCATGCCGTGTACAAAGTCAGCGCTACTGCTGAAAGCGTAACGATTGCAAGCGGAATATACAAGCTCAAATCACCGTACATGGTTGCCTCACTCACCCCGTGCCTTGCATTCTAGGATCTAAGACGTCGCGTAGGACGTCTCCAATGCTGTTGAAGCAGAGAATCGTAATGAAAATCAAAATGCCTGGCGCAATCAGCCACGGCTGATTGAGAAGGTCGTTAACGTTATCTAAAGCGGCTTTTAGCATGTTGCCCCAACTGGCATCAGGTTGTTGAATGCCGAGACCAATAAAGCTCAGTCCACTTTCCGAGAGAATAAAATTAGGCACTTGTAGCGTCGCCGAGACAATGATGAAACTCGCCGTTTGAGGAAGGACGTGGCGAATGATATTCTGAAATTCAGGCAAGCCGATGGCTGCAGCCGCCTGGACGAATTCCTCTTCTCTAATTGACAGGACCATGCCGCGAATAACTCGCGCCAGTCCAGCCCAACTTATGAATGAGAGAATAACCGTAATCAAAGCGAATCGCTGCGAGCTCGTCATCTCAGGCGGCAGTATTGCAGCGAGGGCAATTAGTAAGTAAAAGCTTGGTATCGACATGATTGCTTCTGCAATTCTCATCATCACATTGTCGACCATGCCGCCTGCGAATCCCGCTACGCCACCATATATGATGCCGATTGGAAATGCGATGAAGAGACCGAGAAATCCGATCGTCAAACTTTTCTGAGCACCATAGAATAGGCGTGAGAAATTGTCTCTGCCGTTGATGTCTGAGCCAATTAGAAACAGCCGAGCAGGCGGTTCTACACCAAATAAATGTAAATTCATTGGAATGAAACCTAACAGTTTGTATTCTTCGCCGGGAATTAAAAATTTGACCGGATAGGGCTTCGATTTATTCTCTGTGTAGGTTTGTTGAAACGTAGTTGGATCAAAGGCTCTTTCAACTGAATATACAAAAGGTCCGCAAAATTTGTGAGATTCGTCATAAAAGTGGACTGTTGTAGGAGGCGCGTTGGCTAGATCCGGATCGTTGAAATGCATACTATAAGGCGTAAGCAAATCAGCAAAGAATGCGGCTATGTAAAAGAGTGCCAGCACAATCAATGCAATTCGCGCTACAGGGTCGCGCCACAGTTTTTTCATGGCAGTCTTTCTCAGACCGACAACGGCTTTTGCTGATGGTGCTTCGATGGTTGCCATGTCTATTCCAGCGTTATCCGAGGATCTGCGTATTTGAGAAGAACATCAGCAAAGAGATTGCCGAGTATGAGCATGAGAGAGCCCAGCATCAATGACGCCATCACTAAATTCATGTCTTTTGTGAGAACCGCTTCCAGTGTCAATCTTCCCAGCCCAGGGTAAGCGAGAACTGTCTCCGTCAAAGCAGCTCCACTCAATAAATAAGCAAATTCAAAGCCGAGCATTGTGATCAATGGATTGATGGCATTGCGCAGTGCATGTCTGAAAATGACTACATTTTCCGGCAGGCCTTTTGCTCTTGCAGTGCGAACATATTCTGCCCTGTAGACGTCCAACAGATTCGCACGCATCTGTCTTTGTACATGTGCCAGGTTTACAAAAGTCAGTACTGCAACTGGAATAATCAGATGGTGAGCCATGTCCAGGACTTGCCGCAGAGGATCTAATTCGTAAAAATTCGGACTGGTCAAGCCACCAATCGGCAAAGCGCGGGTTGCAAGTGCCACCATCAGAAGAAGTAGTGCAAGTAGAAATGTCGGCATGGACATGCCTATTGCCGTTATCATGCCGAATAACTTGTCTATCCACTGACCACGATATACCGCCGCATAAACGCCAGCCGGAGCGGCTATCAACCACGTAAAGAATAGGCTGAGGAAGCTCAGGATAAGGGTGTTGCCCGCCCGGTTGAGTAGCAGATTGGAGACCGAACTTCCCGATGTTGAGACGCCAAGATCACCTTTCAAAAGATTGGTGAGCCAGATCACGTACTGAACTGGTGCTGGCTTGTTGAGACCGAGCCGCTCTTCTTCAGCCTTAATAGCGGCTTGTGAGATAGCCGGATTAGCCTTCAGGTGGGCAAGCGGATCGACAGGTGATAATTTGAGCATCGTAAAACTCATTACAGAAATAATGATGAGCAGAGGCACTGCTTGTATAAATCTTTTGAACATGTAGAGAATGGGTGACATTACTTGTGCACTCCCTTCTTCATGTAAATTTCTTCAATATTGTGGAAGCTTCCTCTTGGTGTGTAAGAAATGCCCAATGGAGTAGGTTTGTAATTTCCAATTTTGTTACTAGCGGCAGAAATGTCCAATATGCAGGAGAGATAGATGAATGGCTGTTGTTCGTAGACTATTTCCTGATAGCGATCAAAATATTTGTGCCTTAGTTTTTCGTCGAATGTGGTGGCACCAAGGTCGAAGCAAGAATCAATTTCTTTTTCCCAGTCTCTAGCATCTTTGACGCGCGTCACTCCATCTTTATCCGGCAATCGTTGATCGAACATATGAATTCGCCCTTCTGATTTCCAGACATTGGCGCCATTGTATGGCTCGATTTTGTCACCAGTCAAACCCATCACCACAGCTTGCCAATCAAGGCTCTCAGCGGTTTTATCGATCAGTACGTTGAACTCGATCGGTTGATAATTGACCTTCATGCCGAGCTCTTTTAAGTCGTTTGCAATCATTACGCAGGTGGCATCGCGTGATGTATTGCCAGCATTTGTAGTTAGCGTAAATTCAATAGGATTTTTGTCTTTGTCATAAAGTTGACCGTCCTTAAACACATAGCCACCGCGCTTCAGAAGCTCGCGACTATAATTGAGGTTTTGTGGGAACGGCTTTAGAGATTTGTTGAAATACAGCGAAGCTGGGGACTGCGCGGTGTAGAGCTGCAAGCCAACTCCTCGCATGATATTGTCGACCAGGCGTTTTCTGCTAATGGCGTGACTGACCGCTTGCCTGAAGTGTGCGTCATTGAACCAGGCTTGTTTTATCGGATTAACATAAGGCTTCTTGGTTTTTGGAGAAGTTCGTCTGGACATATTGAACATCACAAAGACTGTGCCATCGTCTGGTCCGAGATTGTACATGCGAAAATTACCTGTAGATTCTCTCTGCTTCATAAGGGCAGCATCGAATCCACGCAC
>JACMKL010000717.1 GCA_014380105.1 Candidatus Melainabacteria bacterium | reverse complement strand
CCCAGCCGACCATTTTCTGCCATGGTGATACGTGCTAAGAATCGTTTCTATTTTCGTCATTGTCGCAATTATCGGAGCAAGTATTTCCGGTTGGTGGATGTGTCAGAGAGCCTTGCCTATCACTGATGGCATTGTCACTCTCGAGCCGCTAATGCATTCGGCTCAAATTAGATTCGATGACCGCGGCATTCCTTACATAGAAGCCTCATCAGACCGTGACCTGTGGCTGGTAGAAGGATATATGCACGCCTCTGATCGCATGTTCCAGATGGACATGCTGAGAAGAGCCGCGCGCGGAGAGATGGCTGATCTTTTCGGAGAAAGCTGCATTTCCGACGACAAATTGATGAGAACTATCGGCATCAAGCGAATTGCAGAAGACGAACTAAAGCGTCTGTCCCAGGATGTTCGCGCATATCTTGACGCGTACGCAATGGGTGTCAATGAATATTTGCGCAGCAATGTCAAATCCTTGCCATTCGAGTACACAATCCTGACTTCACGCCCTGAGCCATGGAAGCCAGTCGACACTCTATGCGTCCTCAAATATTTGCAGTTCGAATCTGATGAATCATGGCGTTTAGACGATTTGCGTCAACGCATTGTAGACAAGCAAGGTGACAAAGTCGCGAGCGATATTTTTGAAGAGCCGCTAAAATCCGCGATTGTAAGCTACGACACTACGCTGCCGTCAACGCCTTACAGAAAAGCACTGGCGTCCGTTGACCCGCGCATCGGCAGCAATGCTTTTGCAATAGGCGGAGCAATGTCTGACACGCGTGGCAGCTTGATGGCGTGTGACAAGCACGCGCTTTTCTCAGTGCCCGATCGCTACTACAACCTTTCGCTTTCAACTCCTCAACTGCATTTAGTAGGTGCCACCATTCCTGGTGTGCCGGGAATTTTGGTTGGACGCAACGAACATATTTCATTCGGCTCAATCAACCTCAAAGCTGATACGCAAGACTTGATCTTGGAAGAATTCTCGCCACAATTTCCCGGTAAATATAGAACAGCTGACGGTTGGCAAAATGTCAGCGAAATCATCGAAGAGATTCCAGTACGGTTCAAGAAAAACTTGCTGCACAAAGTGCTAATCACAAAGCAGGGCCCAATCTTGAGTAAGAATGAAACGTCAGGAGTGGCGTTTAATTGGACAGGAGCGAGAAAGACAAAACCAGTCCTCGAAACGCTCTGGAAAATGAACAAAGCTCAGGATATGGCGTCTTTTGCTGCCGCGCTCGATGAATATCAAGGCAATCCACAAACTTTCGTCTTCACCGATACGAAAGGCGGCATTAGTATAAAGGCTGCCGGAGCCGTCCCGGATCGTCGAACCTTCGGTGGTGGAAGCCTGCTCGTTCCGGGCTGGGCTGTGAAGCAAGAACCGCTTCTAATGAAGCCGCAAGAATTACCGACTGAATTAAATTCGAAAGAGACTTTTGTGATCGCAGGCGATCAAAGAATAGCCGGACATCCGAATATTCTCAGTCCATATCAATCGATGCGAGTGAGGCAGATTCTCTCCAATTACAAACGCAACGGTCAGCGTGCTGGTATGCCAGAGCTTGCTTTACTGCAAAGCGATCAGATGGCACCACTTCTGACTCTGGTGAAGACTGAACTAAAACGTGCTACCGACAAAACTGAATTAATCGATAGAACGCAACTAACAGCCATCGATCAATTGAATGCCTGGGATGGTCAACTAACGACTGGAAGTGTACCGTCAGCAATCTACGAAAGTTTCATCGAGACGCTCGCTCATAGACTTCTTGAACCTAAACTTGGTCCGGATGCCGCAACAGAATATCTAGACCGCTGGCCGCGTTGGACAGTTTTTGTAGAGAGAGTGCTGCGCAATCATCCCAATGAATGGTTGCCACCTGGCGAAAGAAGCTATGACGCATTTTTGATTTCCACTTTTGGAATGGCATTGAAGGGTGTGCGAGTTTCGGCCGAAAGAGAAGATGCCAAAAGCGTTGACTGGGGAACCTTACACAAAGCCACTTTCCGACATCCAATCTGTAAGTACGTACCAAGTTTAGAGAAGTTGGCATTCTTACTCGAAATTGGTCCAACCAGCGTTGGTGGAGATCAAAATACAATCAATGCATCGAATGTAAAAGCGTCAAAAGATTCCTGGAATTTCGCCTCTGCAATCGGTCCAACCATGCGTCTGTTGACTGATATGGCAGACAACGACAAGCTTTACGCCAATCTGAGCCTGGGACAATCAGGACAATTACTCTCGCCATACAGACAAGACCAATTGAAAGCGTGGCTAGCATTCGAACCACATGCGGTGGCATTCTCCGCCAAGCAATTAGAAAAACAATCGCAGCACAAACTAATATTGAACAATCGTTAGCTACCTGAATATTCACTAGAAAGAATTATTCGCAGTAAAAAAATGGAGACCGACAATTGCCTTCAGCAAAAAACAAAACCGCTACAGAGGATTCAAACGCAGTGGGAGCCAACACAAAAACAGACAGAATACTGGTAGCTGATGAAAACAGCCAAGAAGGTAACGACGTGCTTTCACAAGCGCTAGAAGTCGACTACCATCCGAAAATT
>JACMKL010000716.1 GCA_014380105.1 Candidatus Melainabacteria bacterium | reverse complement strand
GCGCGCATTGAACGGCTCGAGCGTAACAGACTTCGTCAGGTCGGCAAGCGCCAGATCATGCTTACCTAAATTTGCATACATCTTGCCGCGATTCTTATACATTTCCGCTTTATGATGGGGATTTTTTGCATACTTGATGGAGGCTGAGAAATCGGAAATAGCTTTTTCATAGTCGTTTTGTTCGAAATAAATTCTTCCGCGCAACTTATACGACAACCAGTCAGTCGGCACCAACTGAATCGCCTTTGAAAAATTAGCCATTGCTGCCTTGTGATCATCAAGCTCAAGAAGTGATTCTCCGCGACGCACATACGCAGCGGCAAACTTTGGATCAATAGCAATTGCTTGATCAAAAGCACTGAGCGACTCACGATAATGTCCCTGGTTCTGGCGCGCGGTACCAAGCTTAAAACTCCTCATGCTACGAGGACTAGGCGTATTGCCGCCAATATACTTATCGTTGATGGTGCGCGGCTTAATCTGGATGTCACCAGACTCCTTTTGAATAGGCTTCGCTGTTTCGCCAGCACTGACCGCAAAAGAAGTTCCAACAATAATTGTGAATGCTGAAATAGCGCAAAAGGCTGATCCTATAACGCTTTTCGATTGGTTCAAAGTACACACCAACTCAAGGGATCGAAACAGGCACGATTAGTTCTATAATACACAACCTAATCTAAGGGAGAGAAACTCATGCCAAAAGGTCCTAAAATACTGTGTTTTGCTGGGAGTTTGCGCAAAGATTCTCTCAATAAAAAGCTCGTCAAAGTTGCGATGACCGCAGCCGAAGAAGCAGGTGCAGAAGTCACTTACATCGACTTGAAAGAATATCCAATGCCTCTCTACGATGAAGAAATCGAGAAAGAGAGCGGCTTGCCCGAAAACGCTAAAAAATTGAAAGCGATCATGAAAGAGCATCAAGCATTTTTGATCGCGTCACCGGAATACAACAGCTCAATTTCGGGTGTTTTGAAAAACGCAATCGACTGGACATCCAGACCATCAGACGGCGACAAGAGCCTCGAGTGCTACACCGGCAAAGTTGCGGGCATTATGGCGGCTTCGCCAGGCCCCTCCGGCGGCTTACGCGGACTAGTCACACTGCGCTCAATTCTAGGCAACATTGGCGTCATTGTTCTTCCAGAACAACACGCAGTTTCACAAGCGCACGAACTCTTCACACCCGAAGGCGCATTGAAAGACGAAAAACACAAACGCCAGATTACGAATATTGGAAAACGAGTGACATTGATTTCGAAGGCAGTTTCAGAAGCGGAATTGGTGGCTAAAGCTTAGGGATTGGCAGCAGTTAAGTCCAAAGGCTTAGCAGGAAGATTTAAACGTCCTCATCCTCGTCGCCGAGATCATAGTAAATATCGAACCAAAGATTGCAAGGCAAGTCGGCGATCCGCCTGAGAGTTTCAGAATCAATATGACCTTCAACATTCTCATGCTTCGTAAGCACATAGAGCGAAAACGACATATTATAATTTCGAGCCTTCAGCTCAATCAAGATATTTTTCTTCGATTCCAGTGAATCAAGTAAATAGTTTAAATGAGGCTTGAATTTATTTGAGGCTTTCGCATCACTTTCCAAAAGCCACAAGGAATAAGGAATGGGATTATCGTCAAGGATTGATATCTCACCCTTCTTCTTAGTTGATGTCGGTGTTATTTTCAGCAGTTCCGTAATTTCTTCCGGATTTAAATCTGCGCCTGTAATTCGAAATGACGCATGAATACGCGAAGGCTCAATACTGACTCTAGTCATTTTAAATTCGCCTTCTGCAATCGTTTGTTTTGAAACTACTAATTGAAATTTTGAACCGATGCCTATTTTGGGCAAGACAATCTCTGGGAATAAGAAATCCACTGGAATTGTCAGTGTATCTCCTGGATGTATAACATGCCCAGCATCCAGCAGATAAAGGCAGCAGTCATGAAAAACGTCCTCAATTTTCATGATGATCTTAAAGGTTTTGCCAAATACTGGCCCATTCCAACCACCTTCTTCGGCTGTAAGAAAATAAATTTCTGCTGTTGCGTCAGAATGGTCAATCACCTCTTCTGCGCGCTCCCATGGTAATTCCCCTGGCTCAACACCCTACTAAAAGAAAACACAAATGAAGTTTCAACTATGAGGGAGCCAACTGTGACGCGATGCAAACCGTCATCACTCATATGTCACTTCTTTCCAAGGACCGTACAGTGATTCCAATTTTGCGCCATAGATATATGGAATTTGACCGGATCGGAAAAGACTAAGTGGCATATCAATCAAACTTGATTTTATTGTGCCTCCAATGTAATACGGTCTGACCATTTCAGCGTCTAAAACCGGATGAAGAGTTTTTGAAATTTCCCGGAAGCAATTCATGAACTC
>JACMKL010000715.1 GCA_014380105.1 Candidatus Melainabacteria bacterium | reverse complement strand
TGGTGGTCACGAAAGAACAGTGGAAATACACTGGCGTCTTGACCAATATTGTTTTTGACGGCACGCGTCTTATGTACATCACTGTAGATGACAAGCAGTGCTTGAATTTTGATCATATTGTTGAAATTAGTCTGGTTGGCGCATAGGAAGTGATGCATTGCGAGTGTTGTTTTTAGGAACGCCTGAATTCGCTGTTCCGACTCTCAAAGAATTAATTGCCTTTCCACAGACCGAAGTCGTAGGCGTCGTTTGTCAGCCTGACAGACCATCCGGTCGCGGCAAGAAAGTGGCGCTACCGCCTGTAAAAGAGTGCGCCCTTGAGCACAATATTCCGGTTTATCAACCGTTCAGCCTGGCCAAACAGCCTGAAGTTGTCGAAGAATTGAATAGACTCGAGTCGGATTTGATTGTGATGGTTGCGTTCGGACAAATTTTGAAAAAGGCTGTTTTGAACATGCCGAAAAAAGGCGTCATGAACTTGCATGGCTCATTACTTCCAAAATGGCGGGGAGCTGCGCCTATTAATTGGTCAATCATGAATGGCGATACCACAGCTGGTATCACTACTATGTTTACTGATGTGGGTGTCGACACTGGACCAATGCTCCTCAAAGCGGAAGTTGCGCTCACAGAAGAGATGACTGCAATTGATCTGGCTCATGTTCTATCAGACGTCGGCAGCAAGCTTGTGATCACAACGATTGAGAAATTAATTGATGGCACGCTCGTTCCAATTCCGCAGGATGATAGTCAGCACACCTACGCTCCGATTCTCACCAAAGAAATGGGCATAGTCGACTGGACGATGGATGCAGTACAAATTCAGAATCGTGTTCGTGGGCTACAGCCGTGGCCAGGTTCGTCCAGTAATTTTAAAGGTAACGCTCTAAAGCTTTTGAAAACGAAAGCGAAGGGTGATCATTCAGCGGAAGCAAAAAACGGCACTCTTTTCCTGGAAGGGCAAGAATTGCTTGTCGCCTGTGGACCCAGTGGTCGGGAGCGTCTCCAGCTTATAGATGTTCAACCAGCCAGCAAAAATAAGATGCCCGCATCATCATGGGCAAATGGAATACATTTAAAATCCGGTGAGGAAGCGTTCGACTAATGGCTGAAGAAACCAAAACAGTCGATCAGGGAATGGCTTCTCGTAAGCTGGCACTTGAAGTTTTGATTAAAATTGAAAAGGATAGCGCTTATGCGAACCTGGCACTCAGTGCGGGTTTTGAACGTAGAAAAAGTCTAAACGAGCGTGACCGCGCCTTCGTTACTGCGCTCGTCCAAGGTGTAGTGAGAAATCTCAGCCTACTAGATCACCAGATTGCAGCAGTTTCGAAAGAACCATTAGCAAAGATGCCTGCGGTTTTGCGAAACATTTTGAGAATGGCTATTTACCAGTTAGATCATATGAGCGAAACGCCGCAGCGTGCGGTCTTAGATACTTCTGCAAAACTGGCTCGCTCTCTCGGTCACGAAGGCATGGTTCGATTTACCAACGGAGTCTTGCGTGGCTATTTGCGCAAGAAGGAGGAAGGTGGCACCACCATTGGTGATGCAACCGATAATTCTTCTCTTTCTTTGAAATACTCATTGCCTGTCTGGCTCATTGAAAAATGGAAAGAAAATTATGGTGAGAGTGAAACTCTGGCACTTTTAGCCTGGTCGAAAAAAACTCCCGGTCTCACGATACGGGTCTCAGAACTCGGCGTTGAGCCACCAGCCATGCTCGATATTTTGAATCGAAATGGTTTTGCTGCCACGCACGGGAAGCTGGTTCCGGCTTGTTTGATTTTTAATAGTGCAGAAAATGAAGAAGGCGGAAAATCTTTCCGGGGCTCACCAAATAAATTGCCTGGCTATGAAGACGGTTTGTTTGTTGTACAGGACGAAGCAGCTGCTTTTGTCTCCACTGTGCTTGGCGTTGAGAAGGGCGAAACCATCATAGACCTTTGCGCCGCACCGGGCGGCAAAGCTGTTCACATAGGTGAATTGCTGGAAAATACCGGACAAGTAATTGCCATAGACAAAAGCACCTCACGACTAAAGCTGGTCAATGAAGCGCGAGTGAGACTGAGTCTAACTAATCTTCAAATAGTAGCTGCAGACGGGCGAGAGTATGAGCAGAATAGTCAAAAGAAATTAGCTGATCGTGTTCTATTAGATGCACCATGCAGCGGGACTGGAGTTATCAATAGACGAACTGATATTAGTCTGAATCGCGAAAGTTCTGATATTGAAAAACTGACCGTATTACAAAAAGACCTGATCCAAAATGCTGGCAAATTGGTCAAGGCTGGTGGCGTCCTAGTTTATTCAACATGCTCGATGGAACCTGAAGAGAATCTCTCGGTTGTCGAATGGTTTCTTGCTCAGAACCCCAATTTCAAAGGTTCGTCGCTTCTACCATTTATCAATGATGAAGTTAAATCCGATTGGTTTTCTGAAGAAAACGAATCTACTTTACCCGAAGTTTCGAAGCAAGCATCAGCCGAAAAGGGCTACCTGCAATTGCTTCCAACCAGACATGGAGTTTCCGGATTCTTCATTTGCAGATTGGTAAAAGACGCAGCCGAGATGCCGGA
>JACMKL010000714.1 GCA_014380105.1 Candidatus Melainabacteria bacterium | reverse complement strand
TGGCTTCTTGTTGGTCGACTATTTTTTGCACCAGCGCGTGTTTTTCTGCCACCAGAGAGCGCACGGTTCCTGCAAAACTTTGTCCGCCCGCAATCAAACGCATTGGTTCAGGAATATCATCAAAGTCATGTCTTGTGCGGCTGATCACATCACGAAACAGTCCACGCATAAGCGCATTCATCTCGTCGCCAGTCACAATAACGTCATTGACTGTCCATGCACCTGAGCCACCATCGTGCACGCGCAAAGTCAATTTCGCCCGCGATGGTAATTCACTTTTGGGCATGTTCATAATTTCAGTGGCAGGCAGAATAAAGCATTCGACAAGCCCGCCACGACCGCGAAGTGAGAGCGCCCACTGAGAAGTTGCCACCACTAATCGGCCTTTGCTGCCGGTTGGCGCAGGATAATCAGGACCATCAGGTAGTGGCATTGAGATGCGCTGAACCGTCATTTTAAGCGGTTCTTCATGCACCGTTGAATTATATCTTTTGCCGAGTAAGCTGAAAAATTCTTGCAGCGAGCCTAGAAGTGTTTCGGTAGGTTCGTCCATATTTCTAACCTCCGAGCTTTCCGTAGCCGCTGTCTACAGCCCAGGCAATCAAGGACTCTCTGCTTTCTAATCCGAGTTTATCCAGCAAAGCTTCGACTTGCTTGCGCACCGTCTCTGGTGACGTTGCTCTTAAGGCACCAATTTCTTGATATTTCATACCGCGGGCCAGAAGCGTCAGAAGATGTTGTTCTGTGTTTGTCATTTTGGGATGTTTCGTGACTACAAGTTCTGTTGAAATGACCGGTGCGTGACCGCTCATCACTTCCCGAACAGCGCTCGCGATGCGGGCAATCGGCTCTGATTTCAGTAAATATCCAGAGACACCAGTCTGTAAAACAATCTGCAAAATTGCTTCGCGGTCGTCTCCAGTAAACACAATTACTTTGGAGTTTTCGATTGCACAAAATGATTCGCTTAATGATTTTGGTCCAGCCGAATCAGGCAGGTGTAGGTCAAGCAAAATGATATTCGGCTTGAGCGAGCGTGACAGTTGGAGCCCTTCTTCGCTAGTCGAAGCAATGCCAACCACTTCTAAATCCGCTTCAGCCGAAAGTTCGCTTTTCAGTCCTTTCAACGTTGCTTCGTGATCTTCCACAAGCACAATTGAAATTCGCGATTGCATAATTAGCTTGAAGTCTTCTCAGCACCACTGACCACTGGAGAAGCAATTGCGCTCAGTGACACTGTAATGATGGTGACATTATCCGGCGCTCCGCCTTCGAGGACAGCGGCAAGTAATTTCTCGCAAGCGTCGGCGCAACCGTCTGACTCGCCGATAATGCTGGCGATTTCCGGTGGCTTAACTACCTCGGAAAGACCATCTGAGCAGAGGACAAACCAGTCGCCATTTTCGAGATTGTGCTGACCATAATCAACTTCCACGTCGTCCTCGTGACCGAGACAGCGGGTGATCAGGTTGCGGTAAGGGTTTACGGCACATTGCTCGAGCGTCAATTGCCCGCGCAGGTGCATCTCCATGACCACAGAGTGGTCGGTGGTCAAAACTTTCGCTTCTTTGGCGCGCACAAGTGTGACGCGCGAATCGCCGGCGTGGGCGACGTGCAGGACACCATTGTCTCCGAGCACTGCCATAACGATGGTTGTACCCATGCCTTTTTTATCAGTGCTGGCATCTGCCGCCTGCTTGACCGATAAATTGGCCTCGCCGACTGCCTTTACCATCCAAGCTCGCATGTCCTCAATGTTGCCGAGGTCTGGGGGCGTGGCTACGTACATGGTTTCAACGGTTTCGACCGTCAACCGACTTGCCAATGCACCGCCCGTCTCTCCACCCACTCCGTCTGCGACGACGAAAAAACGTTCGTCAGCGCTAATGAAGTAGTTGTCCTGGTTGTCCAGGCGCTTGAGACCACGATTTGTCAACCCGGCTGACTGCCAGGTCATATCAGACATATTGCCTCACTCCGGTATTAAATTCAGCGACGACTCTCGTCTCCGCCATTGCCTAAGACACATTCTATTAGGTCGGGGCACTTTCGTGTATTCCCGAAAGCGGGTAAAACCTTCAAAAATGCTGCAAATGCCTGCCGTGAAAGCTTTTCGGGTTTTTGAACTGGTGTGCGTCTGAATAATAATTCTTAGCTTTGCTCTTGGGGCTCTTTGCAGTCGTATGAACTCTCGTCCACCTCGACAAGCTTATTTTGGTCATCTTGGCTGCTTGTGCTCCTGGATTCTCGGTTGTCAGTCGACAATTAGAGTCTGAGCGAAGTTCCAAATCCTTTGTGAAGACGGCAACTAAATGAGACAGACGGTAATTGGCGCATCATATGTGGTGGCGCAATTCTTAGAAATCTCACCGATTTTCCTGACGCACAGTCTGGAAAACCTTACAGGCTCTGCGTCAATGATTTGCAACTTATGTTGCGTGCCTTGATTTATCCGAAAGCATTGCCAGTTAAGTATTTACGAGCTATTTCTTAACGCTAAGGTAACAAAATTCAGTCTTACTTTGACATCCGCTCTTATTCTATGTAATACTTCAAGTAATTTGGGCGTGGTATTGCCTTAAGCGGCTTATGTAGACCACGACGATTAAATGGTCCTTTGGACCTCCCAGTCGGCGCAAGTGCGCAGTAGATTTGGGGATTGGCTGGTCAGCCATAAGTGTGAATAAGGAAAACTAACATTGCAGAAATTTGTAGAGCTTGGTCTGTCCAAGCCGATCATCAGCGCGTTGCAAGATGCAGGGTACACTGAGCCAACAGCTATTCAAGATCAAGCTATCGCTCTCATCCTCGCTGGTAATAACATTTTAGCCTCCGCGCAGACAGGCTCCGGTAAAACCGCAGCATTTGCCCTTCCAATCATCGAATGTCTACAAGAACCAGGAACAAAGCCTAGAGCATTGGTTCTGGTACCGACTAGAGAATTAGCAGTTCAAGTCAGCACACAATTCAAACTATTCGCGAAGAATATGGGACTGAGAACAGTCACCTTATATGGTGGCGTCGGAATGGACCAACAACTGAGAGCACTCAGAGGCAAAGTCGACATCATCGTGGCAACGCCAGGAAGATTGAATGACTGTCTAGAGCGCAGAGCAGTTGATCTTGGTGCTGTAGAACTCTTGGTTCTCGACGAAGCCGATAGATTGATGGACCTGGGCTTCATGCCACAAGTTCGTCGTATCGTTTCGAAGGTCAACAAAGATCGTCAAACGTTGATGTTCTCTGCCACCATCGACGATAAAATCACTCGTATCGCCAATGAATTTTCGGAAAAACCGATCATCATCAAAGTGCATGCAGAGCGCGTTGACTCTATCGCTATCGAACAGAAATTTATGCATGTTACCGAATTCAACAAAGATGCTCTTTTGTTGAAATTGTTGGGTGATTTTGCATCTGAAGCTGTATTGGTTTTCACCAGAACCAAGCGTAAAGCTGGTTGGGTAAGCGATCGTTTGCAGGATGCCAGTGTTGTTGCTGAAGAGATTCACGGTGACCTGAGCCAATCGCAACGCGAACGCACATTGAAGAAATTCCGCTCAGGGCAAGTCACCGTGCTGGTCGCAACCGACGTTGCTGCCCGCGGTCTCGATATCCCGACAATCAGTCACGTTGTTAACTACGATTTGCCTGATACACCGGAAGACTATGTTCACCGTATCGGTCGTACCGGCAGAGCTGGTAAAACCGGAACCGCAATCTCTTTCATATCTGAAGAACAAAGACATTTGGTCCGCGATATTGAAAAAGTAGTCGGATTTCAACTAGAAACTGGTGGAGCTCCAATTCGTAAAGCTGCTCCTGCTCGCCGCTTCCGTCGCAGCGGACGTCGCTAACCCGACGCTCGAGTAAATCGAAAAATATTTGTAAGCCGGCAGCTCAAACTGTCGGCTTATTTTTTCAGTTGAGCTTCACGGTGAATTTCGTAAGCTTTCAAGTTGCAGTAAACCAATTCCAGAAGCGGAACATTCACTCCCCTGGCACGGGCGCGCTCGATTAAATCGCCAATAATTTGGTCTGACTCGACGTCGTTTCCGTTTTCAACATCTCGGCACATTGAAGCGGCTAAGGTCGAAGTCGGATCTGAAAGTCTGTTACCCATGGATTCAATAAATGTAGCGTTCGCTTCGCAATCATATGCTTTAGCAACCGAGAGACATTCGTGGAAAAGTTTATTGGCAATTTCTTTTCCACCTGGAGCGCGAGCTACTTCGCCGACGTTTGCACGCATCAAGGTGGTGAGCGCTGCAAGCGATGAAATCATCACCCACTTTTCCCACATGTCTTTTCGGATTTGTTGAGACGCTTCCGACTTGCAATTAGCCGGTTTAAACATCGCATCAATTTTTTCAATTCGTGCAGAGGTCGGATCATCTAATTCGCCGTATTTGATGCCGTGCGAGTCGTTGAGGTGTAGAATTTTTCCGTCACTGTCCATCGTTGCCGCAATCACACAGAAACCGCCAATGATATTACTT
>JACMKL010000713.1 GCA_014380105.1 Candidatus Melainabacteria bacterium | reverse complement strand
TGAAGAAGGACGAGCGCTTGGCTGTGTGTCTCGACACCTGTCACATGTTCGCCGCTGGTTACGATGTTAGCAATGCAGTTGGATTAAATGCTGCGGTCAAGGAATTTGAGAGTGAAGTTGGTTTTGAGCGATTGGTTGCAATTCACGCTAATGATTCGAAAACACCTCTCGGAGCTAAGAAAGATCGACACGAGAATATTGGTTATGGCTGTATCGGCGAGGAAGGATTTCGTCTAATGCTTCAAAATAAGCATTTGCGAAGTGTGCCATGGATACTCGAAGTGCCTGGACTTGCTGAGAAAGGTCCCGACCGGGAAAATCTCGATGTATTGCGCAGATTGGCTTCCTGATTATGGATAGTGCAGTCGAACTACACAAACTGACCAAAACTTTTGTACTTAGAAAGCGAAACGGCATTAAGTGGAACTCGTCGGAAGTTAAAGCGGTCGATGCTATCTCATTGACTATTGAGAAAGCCGAATCTGTCGCTTTCATTGGACCTAATGGTGCGGGCAAATCTACAACTATCAAAATGCTGACCGGCATTCTTACTCCTACTTCAGGAACGGCTACAGTGCTTGGTTTTGTGCCATGGAAAGAACGCACTAAATTAGCGCGCAGAATTGGAGTTGTCTTTGGACAGCGCTCACAATTGTGGTACCACCTACCTTGTCGTGATACCTTTGAACTCTTGAGCAAAATCTACGAACTAAAGCCTCAAGATTTTAAGACTCGTCGCGATATGTTGATCGAGCGATTTCAGTTGGGTGAATTTCTTGATGTACCTGTGCGCAAGCTGTCGCTTGGGCAGAGAATGCGTGCAGAAGTCGCTGCCAGCCTGCTTCACGCTCCAGAAATATTGTTTCTGGATGAACCTACAATAGGACTAGACGTAATTGCTAGGCAGGAACTGCGCGATTTAGTCCGAGAATGGAATGAGCAAAATGGTGTCACAGTTTTTCTTACAAGTCATGATGCTGGCGATATTATTCACGTTGCTAAACGCGCGATAGTCATTAACCACGGACAAGTAGTGCTCGATGATCGAGTTTCACAATTGCGTCGAGAATATCTGCGCGAGAAAGTCTTAAGCGTTAAGTACGATGACACTCCTGAGCCATTTTCATTACATGGCGTCAAGGTCTTGAAAGAATCTGGTCATGCATTTCGATTTGAAATAGATACTGAAATCGTCCAAATCGAAAAGGTCATGACAGAAATTATGCGTATTGGGTCTGTCGTCGACATCACTATCGAAGATCCACCTTTAGAAGATGTGATTGCGCATATTTATTCGAAGCCGAAATAAAGTGGTGTATCCGCGGATTGGGAGTAAGGCCTATGCTTAAAGAAAAGTGGAAACATCTACTAGTTATAGTTGCTTTCGGTTTATTTACTTTGGCAATGGTACTAATTAATACCATTTACTCGCGTCTAATTGGCGCCGCTGTTTGCATCTTAGCGGCAATATTTTTTGCATCGAGGAGCAAATCGACAAACAAAGAATGAACGAGCCAGAAAGGGAGCGCGCAGTGCGCTTATCATTCGCGTAACCTTTAAAATTCAAAGTCACTCAAAAAAAATTGTTGAGGTCTTCTGATATTAGCATTGAGCTAGTCCCCTTCGTTTTCACTTTCTACTTTTTCATTGTTCGCATCTTCGTCCGTTTCAGAATTTGTGTCAGCATCTGTGGAGAACTGCTTTTGGGGAGTTCTTTTCGTTATGCCGACTAACGCTAATCCGCTTTTGAAGGGTGCTGCCGATGCGTATAGCGGCTTGATGACGAACTCGCCAGTCGTTGTCGATGCGTAGCCCCAGCGCCCCTTTTCCATCATTGGAATTAATCCGCCTTCAAATACAGGCTCATTGCCGACGGAAGATGGGTTTGAAATTAATGTCACGCCATCAGTCTTTTTCGGAAATGTAAAAACCACTTTTCCATCTTTTGCAATCAAAATGTTGTTGCCCTCTGCCTGCTTTGCAAAGGCGACACCATTTAAAAACGTTCCGGCAAATAAATATTTTGCTCCAATTTTGACTTTGCCATCTTTATCTAAATAGCCCCAGCGATCTGATTTTTTGAATGGAATAAGGGCTTCAGACATTTTGCCGATCTCGTCATACTGCGGTCTGACAATAATTTTGCCCTTTCGATCTACAATTCCATATTTTTCATTGTCATCAATCCAGAAAAGGTCTTTGGAGATGCTTCCAACTTTTCGATACTTCGGTTCTATTACAAAATTGCCTTTGGTATCAATTCGACCAGCTGATTTTCCAATTGAGACTTTCGCTGTTCCGCTCGCATCAAAGTCGTCTATTTGTCCGTATTTTGGCTCAATGGCAAATTCTCCAGCTTTATTTAAATAGCCCCCGTACATCCCTTTTCTTGCGGCTGCCAGACCATGAGAAAAATCACGCGCAGTGAGGAATTGCGCTGCGATTACTTGTTTTCCTGTGCGATCAATATATCCCCATTTTCTC
>JACMKL010000712.1 GCA_014380105.1 Candidatus Melainabacteria bacterium | reverse complement strand
TGATACAAATCAATGTAATCTGTTTCTAGTCTCTGCAAGCTATTTTCACATTCAAGAATGATGCTTTTCTTGCGTGCGTTTCTATAAACCTGTTTAGTCCCATTTTCTTCGTCAGACCAGTCGAAAAAATGCTCGCCTTCTGTGGAATCCCAGCGCAAGCCATATTTTGTGAGAATTTGAACTTTCTCTCTTCGGCCTTTAATCGCTTTGGCAACGATTTCTTCGCTGCGCCCATATCCATAAACGGCTGCTGTATCAATCGAAGTGGCGCCTCCATCGATACTGGCATGGATGGCTTCGATAGCGTCCTTCTCTTCGGCTCCGCCCCACATCCAACCGGCGATGGCCCAAGCTCCAAAAATGATACTTGAGACCTTAACGTCACTGTTGCCTAGTTGACGATATTCCATGAAGACTACCCCGCACGCAAAAGAATTGAGACGTGCATTTTAGCTCACTTCGAGTTATGAAGTCAGAGGTACGTATCTAACTCTTTTCAATAAGGACTGTCTAACATTTAGTAATCGCCTTTCGGTGATTGTCTCTGCTGTTTTTTTACGGCATTTATTTTCTTCGTTTGTGTTCGCTTTTGAAGAGCTCCGTAAGAAGGTTTTGTCTCACGCCTGATTGTCGGAGGATACAAAACTTCGGTTATTAGCTCTTTCAATTTTTCGCGGCAATCGTCAATGTTTCGGCCCTGATCGCGAAATTTCTGACTCATGATTACAATAAAGCCGTCGGTGGTTAGACGATTTTGAAATTTTGACAAAAATCGCGCCCGTACACCGAATGGCAAACTCGGGCTGGCAGTTACATTCCAATGCAAGACGGCTTTGCTATTCACTTTGTTGACGTTTTGCCCGCCGGGACCACCGCTGCGCGCAAAAGTAATTTCGAATTCTTCGTCAGGAATTGCTACCGTTTCGCTAATTGTTAGCATTTTTGCCTCAATCAAAATACAAACACATCATACAACGTGTAATCATACCCTCAGTATTGGCGGGAGGTTGGTTGTGAAGAGTGCGCTTTTGATGAAATTGAGTCTTGTTTCAGCTGGTTTGCTTTTAAGTGTGGTGGCGAATACTGCAACAGTTAGTGCTGGTGCAAAAAACAATAGCGCGCAGCCTGACTCTAAGCAGCAAGCGAAGCACCAGAAGACGGAAGCTGAAATCGCTCAGCAACTAAAGGAGCTTGTTTTAAAACAACGCACGCAATATGGCTGGCTGGGCGATGGCACTTTGCCTCTCGGTGTTCGAACTATCAAAGATATTTCTTATGCGCCTTCCGGTAATGATGTAAATCAAAAACTAGACCTGTATATTCCCAGTATCAGCCGCATGGGTGACGGCGACGAAGAAGAGCCCGGTAAGTCAAATTTTGCAAACGTTCGTCAAAATTTGAGCCGCGGTTGGCCTCTGGTTGTTTGGATTCATGGCGGCGGCTGGCAGTCCGGAGATAAAAAAGGTGGACCGTTTAAACCTTTACTGGAGGCCGGGTTTGCTGTTGCTTCAATCAATTATCGACTTAGTGGTACCAATAAATGGCCTGCTCAATTGGATGATTGCCGTCTGGCGATGGCTTGGCTGCGCGCTCATGGTGCTGAGCACAATTTAGACACAAAACGGATTAGCATCTGGGGCGCTTCTGCCGGTGGTCAGCTAGCCTTAATGCTTGCTCTGACCGGAGATTCATTAAAGCCTGATGGAAAGGTTGATAGTGCCGCAAACGATCTGGTTGCCGTCTGTGACTGGTTTGGTCCGACGGATTTGTGCGCGTATTTGAAGAGTGATTATAAGAGCGATATTGGCACCGGTATGGTTAAAGAGTTATTTGGCACCACTGGTGATGCCTTGCTCGCGTCGGCAAAACAAGCAAGTCCGATCAATTATGTGAATGTTCGCAAAACCATTCCACCTCTTCTAATCATGCATGGTAAGAGCGATAAGCTCGTTCTAATACAAGAGTCTGAGAGTTTGGTTAAGGCCCTGAACGTCGCTGGACATAAAGACATTACCTTTGAAAAAAAGTCGGGGGGTCATGGATATCCTGGATTTGGACCTGACACCATTGCTGATGTTATTCAATACTTGAAAAAACGATCTACTCTTTCGAACTAAAAATAAAAAAGAGCGCAGACCATACGATCCGCGCCCTTGCTTGTTCCGGCATAAATAGCCGAGTTAGCTAACAACCTGATTCTACGGTGTTACTGTAGTTTCTGATTGTTTTTTGACTGTTGCTGATGTACCGTCTGCTGATGTTGCAGAAGTTGCGTCAGAGACTTTTCTCTTAGCACCAAAAGGTGTATTGACGTTTTCTACTTTGCGTTTGTTAGATGTAACTCCGCCAGCGGCGTTGATACCAACTGAGCTACGACTAGCGGAAGAAGCCGTTCCACCAGGACCAGATTCTACGCTTGCTTCTGTTTCGGCTGCTCCACCGAGACCGGTGGTGCGTGATTTTACTTTAGAAGATGAGTTACCGAAAGAATCGGCAGTGTTTTTCTTTACTGTGGATGAAGATCCCAAAGCATCAGTTCTCGTTGATACTGAAGTTGATTCTGCAGCTACTGGTGTCTTAATGTCGACGCTTGTCGAAGTTACTTCGTCTGCAAAGCAAGCAGGCATGATCGCAAAGGAAATCAAACCCAAAGAGACTGCTAGAGTCTTTCCATTCAAAGGTCGCAACATAATATCCTCCATTGCGGCGGTAATTTGGCATTTAATTGCCCAACCTGGTTAAGGACAATTGGTATCTTGCCAGAGTTCCTTCATTGTTGAGATTTAGTTTTTATAGTTACGAACAGTTAGCATCGCCATCTGTGGACCTTCTCAATGGCTGAGCTTGATGTGAAGCTGAGTTTTTTAGCGGGAACAATTTAGAGATTTTGCGTCTTCATATCAGATCTGTCGTTGAAAGAGGCTCATGCACCTTATATCTGAGCAGACATAATAGAGAGGATTTCACATGGGGCTTCTAACTTTGAATCGTGCAAATGAACAGGGAACATCTAACCGCGGACCAGGCATCTCTCCACGTCTATTGATTGCGCTTGCGGTAGCGCTTTTCTCGATTATTGGCTATTTCATGAATACCAGTTATAACCCCGTCACAGAAGAAAAGCAGCATATTTCAATTTCTAAAGATCAGGAAATTGCTCTCGGTCTTCAAGCAAGGCCAGCGATGGAGCGACAATATGGTGGTGGCAGTCGCGACATGCGAAAGGTTGCTTTAGTTAAGGAAGTTGGAGCCGATATCCTTGCAAAAACTGCAGCTTCAAAAACTGATTATAAATTTGATTTTCATCTGCTCGCTGATCCAAAAACAATTAATGCCTTTGCATTGCCTGGTGGTCAAGTTTTTATTACAGAAGGTCTGTTGAAACATCTCGAGACTCGCGGACAACTTGCGGGCGTGCTTGCTCATGAAATTGGTCACGTTGTAGCCAGACACTCCGCCGAACATATTGCAAAACAAAATCTCACTCAGGGTCTTACGGGTGCCACTGTGATCGCAACCTATGATCCTTATGACCCTAGAACTAGAGGGAATGCCCAGCTTGCCGCATTAGTTGGGTCATTAGTAACTCTGAAATTTACGCGTAGTGATGAATTGGAGGCAGACAAAATTGGCGTGAAATTTTGTGCCGAAGCTGGATATGACCCACGCTCAATGATCCGCGTCATGGAAATTTTACGCGACAATGCCGGAAAAAATGGAATGCCAGAATTCTTCAATACTCACCCTAATCCTGAAAATCGCATCGGAAAAATCAATCAAATTATTGCCCAACAATATCCGAACGGCGTGCCGGCTGGTTTGGCTAAATAGTTTTAGAGCCGCATGACAGAAAGAGCTGCACCAGTGTGTGCAGCTTTTTTTAATCAGCCAACGAGAAAGTCCAACGGAATTTGTTGGAGCCGTCGTTTGGTCCGAATTTTACTTCTGTATTCATGGGGGGATTTGGCGCGCTATACAATGCATCACCATTCAGTCCAACACTTTTGATAACCAGCCCATTATCGGTTTTCTCGAATACATAGACGGCTTTGTCATCGCCGACCATGGCTGTATGGTCTGAAATCGGATGTGGCTGGAAAAAGAGGTGCATATTATCGCCTGCCAACCGAATGGTGTAGCGATTAGTTGGTTTTTTAGTTTTGATATCGATTTTTCTGTCGATGGTCCACTTTTGCATGCCGCTTTTTGTGAACTCATTGGTGAAAACGTTTTGAGCGACCATGGCTCCGTTTGGTTGTAAAGCCTCTTCGTTGGAATTACTTGTGATGAAGTAAGTGCCAGAATTGGGCAAAGGGTCGGTCTGGGCGCCCACTGGCGCTGTGCCTATGACAAAAAGTGACATAGCTGCGACTGCCAAACCGGTAAACTTCATAATTCACACTCCAAAAGGACCGAAAAAAGGACCGAAAATTGATCATAAACGGTTTTGGAGAATCTATCAATTTTGCATTGCTGCTCTTATGCTGGAAACGTTTTGTTTGGGCGCTCTGAGCAACATCGTAATTGCTATACCTTCTGCCGAACATGCTATCCAGGCAATAAGCATTGAGCCAAGTATGTATGTGATATGTGTAAACCAAAATGCGATGGTGCCGAAAAACATAGAATAGGCGCATACTCGCGAAAAGGTAGAATGATATGACGGGAATTGCCCGTGTTTCATCACGCACAGTCGCCAATGCAATAATTGTACAGCTCCCCCTGTAATCAACAATGGCAGACACTGGCGCATTTCTTCAGCAGTATTAAACAAGAAAAAAAGAAAGACCGCACCATAAAGTGATAGATCCGAAACACTATCAAGTTGCGCACCAAATTCGGTGCACCAATTGAAGCGCCTCGCTATTAATCCGTCGAGCATATCGGATACGGCCGCCGTAATGAAGAGCGGCAAAAATGGTGGTTTGGGGCTGCAGGAAAGCGTTACGAGAACAAGCAAAACTGCCGCCACCAGCCTGAAGCTGGTGATGATATTTGGTAGGTTGTGCATGCCGTTAGTTTACTAATTCGCTTTCAGCATTTGCGGCAAAACCAACACCTTAAAAAGTGTTTGAATTGGATTTTTAAGTCAGAATAGTTTTAGTTGGCTGGAGCAATTGTCTAATTCAAGCCACACTGCCGAAAAACACTGAATGTTATACTGTGTAGACTTTGTCTTAGGATTTCCTGGATGCCAGAATTACCAATACCTGAAGCAGTTGATGAAAAAAGCGGTGTCGAACTTTTGCGCGTTTGGGCAGATTATGGCAAGCTCGCCGTCAGCTCAAATCCGAATGCTTATCCTGACCCAGCTCACTATGGTGTTGCCCTTGCCGACTTAATTACGCACCTGGCATTTATTTGCGCAGCGAAGGATGAAAAACCGCAAGAAAAAAGCAAAGCAGAAATTATTGAAGTCTTTTATAGGGAAGTGAACCCATGATCGAACTTCCGCTGCCTTATGGAATCTCCAGTTCTGAAACTGCCCGAGAATTGCTACGCATATGGTCTTCGGGTGAGGAAACACTCGTAAACATAGATGGCGCGCTAAACACGCCGGCAATGTGCGGACGACTAATTGTCGATGTAGCAATTTGTATTGCTAGAGATTACATCGCCACGGGCACTTACGACGGTACTGTTGAGGACGCTCTATATCGCATCCTATCGGCAGTTGATGCAGAGCTCAGCATGCCGTCTGAAGAAGAGTTGCAAGAGCAACTTGCCGAGATGATGAAAGATCAAAATCTAAGCGAATCAAAAAGCGAAAATTAGCGCCGGTTACAGCTTTGCTACCGATAACTGGCTGCCCTTCTCTTCGCTTGTTCTCTAATTGCAGCCGCTTTTTCTTCAACTTCATGATTGAAGGCTTTTTCTTCTTCCGTACTCAGCCCTGTTTTTCTCGTGCCATCTGCATATCTGAATCTCCGATTGGCATTCGCGGTTAATTCTTCCAGGTGCGCTTTCTCGCTTTCTCTCATCTTCGCAACTTCAACTTCAGCCTCTTCCATAATTTTTGCACGTCGTGCTTCGGCTTCAGCACTTGGCGATGACCCTGCTGTGGAGCTAGAGCCCGTGCTTCCGGAGGTATACATTTTTTTTGAAATTGGAGCTGCTACAACTGCCGGTGCTTCCAATTTTGGATTTGATGCAATAAATGCAACTGCACGCTGGCAATTTGCCCTGATATCGACCGGTGGATTTAACGAAATGCATTTCTCGTAGCTCTTTTTGGCATTCGCTGAATCTTTCAGTGCCACAAAAGTATTTGCAAGTTGATATTGTGTTTGCCACGATTTCGGCTTCGCGGCTGCCGCTTTTGTCAGGTGCGCTTTCGCGCCTGCATAGTTGCCCGCCGCGTACTGCGCGGCCCCATCGCTGTATGAATCAGCAAAACTGGGAGAGACGCAAAACATAAATGTCGCAAATACCACCGCGGATTTTGCAATGTTGAATTTGGAGTGCATTGAATTTGGTGCCTTAGAATTAGATGTAGCGAAATAGATTAGCTCTTATCGAAAACTCGCCGCTCGTCGCTTGCCTTGTTCTCGCATGGCAGCAGCTTTCTCTTCAACTTCTTTGTTGAAAGCCTTTTCCGCCTCGGGTGAAAGACCCTGCTTGATAGCGCCATCAGGATGAATCCAGGTTTCATTGGCGTTATTATGCATTTCTTCCAAACGATGCTTTTCCTGCTCCTTCATTTTCACAATATCAGCTTCAGTTTCTACCAGCACTTGTGAGCGTCTCGACTCCACATTAATGCTTGGGGATGAGCCAGTGTCATGCGCTGATGAATCCCCTTTGCCGGATGAATAACTGCGTAGTGATACCTGAGCAGCAGCAGGGGCAGCTAACTTTGGATTGGAATTCATATAAATGATTGCTCTTTGGCAATTTTCACGTATATCGGCTGGGGGATTGCATGCAAGGCATTTGCTGTAGCTCCTTTTGGCACTTGCCGAATCTTTTAAAGCCACTAATGTATTTGCCAGCTGGTAGTGAGCCTGCCACGATTTTGGTTTGGCGACAGTCGCTTTCATTAAGTGTATTTTCGCACCGGAATAATTGCCTGCAGAATATTGTGCGGCCCCGTCGCTGTAGGAGTCTGCGAGAGCTGGAGACATGCAAAGCAGAATTGCCGAAAATGTTGCTGCAGATTCTGCGAATGACCATTTGCTTTGCATAGAATTTCCTCGTCACTAACTTCTAGTTGCCTTCAGATAATTATGAACCATGTGGTAAGAAACAGGAATCTTTTGATTGCTGGAATCACTTTTCTTCCCAAATCTATTAGAATTTATAACCTGGAAATTCGCAGGGGTTCAGTTTTGTCCGAAAACCAGTCAACGGCGATTATGTGGATACGGGATGGCGTTCTCGTTAATAGAATGCACGTCAATCCTGTCGCATTTGCCTTTGCCTACTGGATGTTTACAGCTCCTGAAAACCGTACTCGTTTTTCAATCGAAACACTTATCAATTTCGGTTTCACCAAATCTGGCTTCTCGTGCGCAGACAAAATGTTCTTGTTTAACCAGGAACACGAAGGAGCCCTTGAAAACATGGACGCAGCGGCGGATTACTACAACGTGATCGCCACAAAAGCAGCAAATTCGTGTACTTACTTTGATGGCATACCTGAATTGCTGGCAGATTTGAAAGCCGCAGGAGCCAAGAGTTTTATAACTTCTGCGGTCGAACAACAAGTTCTGAATGACTGGGCCGCTGACGCTCAAGGTCGTGCTGTTTCA
>JACMKL010000711.1 GCA_014380105.1 Candidatus Melainabacteria bacterium | reverse complement strand
GGTTTGCTTCTATACCTACGAGTGTGATTTGGGGAACGGCTGGGAGGATAAATCTGTCTACAATGACTCTGAAGAGCTAAGGCAGAAGGCATTGCAGATGGGAGCAAATATTATGGCGTTTGCCTTGAGCAAGCCGTAGATGAGCCTTAAAGGCCAATCAGTTAGCCTCTTTTATAACAATAAGAACTAATAGGGCGTTATCTTTGTGTTATAGCTTTATAGCGCTTTTACTCAACATAAAATTATTGTGATAGCAGTCATTGTTTTTTTCGTAGTTCATTGGTACACCTCGCTTTTTTCACAAACATTTTTCCTGCACTCAGCTTCAACGCCGCCCAAATAGTGTCATTGTAGTTACGGTAATAGTACGATTTCGAAAAATTTGAACCGGGGCGAAATTTATCGATGGAAAATGAAACTGGTGGAAATCTCGAAAGTCCATCCCAGCTACCTTCCCGCGGTGAGATCCAGCACCCCGATGGACGCGTTGAACTTAAAGATTTGTCTGTCATAGAACAAAGTCCGCTCTACAACCACGATCTTGCCCCAGTTGCTGTCGCCGCCAGAAATTGGTCTACATATAATTACGCCGCTCTCTGGGTCAGCATGTCTGCCTGCATCCCGACCTACATGCTCTCTTCAAGCTTAATTGCCAACGGCATGAATTGGTGGCAAGCAATTCTCACCATTCTGCTCGGCAATATTATTGTGCTAGCGCCGATTTTACTCAACTCGCATCCCGGCACCAAATACGGTATACCGTTTCCAGTCTTTGCGCGTGCTGCGTATGGCACTCTGGGCTCGAACCTGCCTGCCATCATGCGCGCGATTGTGGCATGCGGTTGGTTTGGAATTCAAACTTGGATTGGCGGTCAAGCCCTGCATTTATTTTTTGTAGCCGCGCTGCCTGGCTGGGAAACCATGCTGGGTGGCAAAATCGGAGGCTACCTGCCTGGCGAATGGATCGGTTTTGCGCTGTTCTGGAGCCTAAATATTCTGATTATTTATCGCGGCATGGATCTTCTCAAAAAGGTCGAAGGACTCGCCGCCCCTTTTGTTTTAGTGATGTGCATAGTGCTCGTGGTCTGGGCTGTGTCGTCTGCTCAAGGTTTTGGCAAAATGCTTGGCGATGGTGGAAAATTCCCAACACTCTCGGCATTTTTGCCTGTTTTTATTCCCTCTCTTACTGCCATGATTGGTTTTTGGGCCACACTCTCGCTCAATATGCCTGACTTTACCCGGTTCGGGAAAAGCCAAAGGGAGCAGACTCTCGGGCAGGTAGTTGCACTCCCGACTGCGATGACGATGTTTGCTTCAATGGGCATTATCATCACTTCCTGCGCGCTGGTCATTTATCCAAACGCAAGCGCTAACGAATTGTGGGATCCGGTCAAACTAATTGCCCATTTCACAAATCCCTTTGTTGTCGCTATCGCAATGTTTACGGTCGCTGTAGCGACTCTTGCCGTCAACATCGCAGCCAACGTCGTCTCACCAGCAAACGATTTTGCAAACGCCTTCCCGCGCTGGATAACCTTCCGTACGGGCGGACTGATTACAGGTGTATTGGGCATTTTGATGCAACCCTGGAAGCTCGTCTCAGATCCCTCAGGTTACGTATACAGCTGGCTGCTCGGTTATTCCGGTGGACTCGGGTCGATTGCCGGAGTTTTGATTGCTGACTATTGGATTGTTCGAAAGCAAAAACTCAATTTGGCCGACCTTTATCTAGCAGAGGGATCTTATACATATAAGAATGGCTGGAATTACTCAGCAGTAATTGCCACTTTAGTCGGTTGCTTCTTCGCCTGGATAGGCATTGTATTCCAGCCACTCAAGCCGCTTTACGATTATGGTTGGTTCGTCGGGTTTGCGATGGCGTCAGTCAGTTATCTGGCGTTGATGAAAAGCGCTGGCGCCGCAAAAAACAGTCAGTGAACTGTTAGCATTCGCTCTCTAGGCTTCTCCTAAATCTTGTAATTTAGATTTGTTAGGCAGAAACTTTTGGAGGAGGGGCGCTTAAATTCGCTCCGATTAAACATGAGTGCAAAGGCAACTAAAATATTGATCGATCGTAAAAACTGGCTTGGTGCCACGTTTTTGAATGTCGTTAATGAAATTGTTTTGAGATATAAATTCCGCCAGATCCAGGTGATTGGGCGCAACAATCTTCCCGATCATGAACCGTTTATTCTGGTCTCCAATCACGGCTCACGCTTCGACGGATTGATGGTGCAGCGCGCTCTCAAGCGTAAAGCAAACTATATGGTTTCGCCCAATGAATTAAAAGGACTGCAGGGTTTCACTCTACCCTGGGTTGGTGCATTCCCAGCCAATCCTCGTTTGGACATTACTGGTTTTGCGCTTGAAACCCTCAAGAAGGGCGAAGGTCTGGTGGTTTTTCCGGAAGGAAACGTTTTTTACGACGGACAAATTCATCCATTTAAGTTTGGAGCCGCGCGCATTGCTCTAAAAGCCTATCAAAACGGCATGCCACTAAAGGTAGTGCCGGCTGCCATTGACTATGAATGGGGTCCTGCGGCTAAAGCTCGCATAGTATTCGGTGAGCCTATTGAGATGGACGAATATGTGAAGCGCTACCAGAGCGACCCTTCAGGAGTAATGAAAAATCTCAGCGACAGTTTACACCGTGAAGTGCTTGCTCTCAAATCAGAATTGTTTGGACATGAAAAGGACAAATATATAAGTGCAGATAAGCCTGTGCGCAACTGGGCTAAATCTTTACCGATGGATGCTTTGAAGGAGACTTCGTCGCTACCAGAAGTTCGCCTGCAAGCCAGAGTTTGATCAAATTGTCGAGAATATTTTCGACTCGGATGGCACCTTTTAGAATCGGATTTTCGCGAGATTCAACGACAGGCAGTTTTTTTAGGCCGTGCTCACGCATGGTGGCAAGGGCCAGGCCTGTGCTTTCAGTCTCTGAAATATAAATTGGCTCGGGCACCATGATATCGCGCACGCACACTCGAATGCTTCTGTCTTGTACAGCTAATTCTATTGCACGAAAAAGATCTGAGCGCGAGACGATTCCAACTAATAAATTGGCATCGTTTACGACACAGAGAAAATCAAGATGGTGTACATTAATAAGTTCAATTGCTTTCTCGACCGCATCAGTCGGCTTTAGAGGCGGCTGCGGTAGAGGTTCTATCAAAACTGAAAGCGGAATTGCTTCCAGAATTTCTTTAGCTTCCGGCAAATCCTTCCAAATATTTGTGCGTCTTTTCATGGCTTGGGCAACTGCGTCACGCAGAGGTGCCAAGCAGGTGGAAATTTGCGTAAAGACATTTCTTCCTAAAACAGTCACTTCCAAATTCGTGCGAGCTCGAATTGAAGCACTGCGTGCACCGCTATCCAGAAGCGCGCCTTCACCGAAAAAGTCGCCTGGTCCAAGGATCGCCAATATTTCTTCGCCGTCGCGCGAAACCGTTTGTCTCGCAGCATGCCGGCGATGCGCGCGTCCG
>JACMKL010000710.1 GCA_014380105.1 Candidatus Melainabacteria bacterium | reverse complement strand
TTCCGCAAATTGATTGTGGCTATATCCGAAGATATACGTGTGGTACTGGTTAAGCTGGCTGACCGACTGCACAACATGCGTACTATGGAATATATGCTGCCGCGAAAGCAGTGTGAAATAGCCAAAGAAACGCTCGAAATTTACGCACCGCTCGCCAATCGTTTCGGTCTGGGACGTATGAAGTGGGAGCTCGAAGACCTGGGACTGCGTTACCTGCATCCGGAAGAATTCACCGAAATTGAACAGCTGGTCACTGACACGCACTCTGAGCGTGATTATTTGATCGAGCAGGTCGTTGAAAAAATGCGCACAGAGCTCGACGCGCGCACCATCGACGCCGAAATTGTGGGGCGCCCGAAACACTTCTTCGGCATCTGGAAGAAGATGAAGACCCAGCAGAAGACGTTTGAAGAGCTTTATGACGTCCTTGCTATTCGTGTGATCATCGATAGCAACCAGGACAAAAATTATTGCGAACTGAATGCTGATCCTGACACGCAGCGCTGTTACGAGGTGATGGGGCTGGTTCATGCCTTGTTTAAGCCTATTCCGGGCCGTTTCAAAGATTACATTGCGATGCCGAAGGCGAACAATTATCAATCGTTGCACACAGCTGTATTTGGACCAAAAGGCAAACCTGTCGAAATTCAAATTCGCACCAGAAGAATGCATCACGTTGCTGAATACGGGATCGCTGCTCACTGGGCCTATAAGGAAGCGGGTGCGTCGGTTGTCGCCAGCGGGCAAGACAATCAAAAATTAGCCTGGCTCAGGCAACTGGTTGATTGGCAGGAAGACCTTGCTGATGCGCAAGAGTATCTCGACACAGTCAAGATGGACCTCTTTGCTGATGAAGTGTTTGTATTCAGTCCGCGCGGAGACGTTTATGACTTGCCGAAAGGCGCCACACCAATCGATTTTGCCTATCGCGTCCACACAGATGTTGGACATAAATGTATCGGTGCGCGTATTAACGACCGCATTGTTCCTCTGAATACGGCGATGAAAAACGGCGACATCGTCGAAATCATCACCAGTAAAAATGCTCATCCCACCATGGACTGGTTGAATTTCGCCAAGACGCACAGTGCTAAGAGCCGCATCCGTCAGTGGTTTAAGAAACACCATAGAGAAGAGCATATTCAGCAAGGCCGTCAGATGCTTGATGAAGAGCTGGGTAAAGGCGTCTTAGACGAGTTTCTCAAATCAGATAGAGTCAAAGAAGTCGGTCGCAAACTCAATATCAGCGAACCTGACGATATTCTGGCCGCTGTCGGATACGGTGATCTTTCGGTCACGCAAGTTGTTAATCGCATTCGCGAACAAGAGCAAACTGATAAGTCGCTGAAAAGTATTTCGATCGGATCGCCGAGTAAAAAACAAAGTTCGATTGGCAGCTTAGGCGGTCTTTTGCACCATTTAGCAAAATGCTGTCAGCCTGTTCCGGGCGAAGAAATTATTGGAATTGTCACCAGGGGCAGTGGCATCGCCGTACATAAAGCTGATTGTGGCAATTTGTCCAAAGTCGATGCTGAAAGATGCATGGCTGTTGATTGGTCTGAAGAAAGGCACACCACCTACCCGGCTGCTTTGACTATCGAATGCCTCGACCGCATTGGTATCGCCCACGATATTCTCAAGAAAGTTTCAAACTTTGAAGTAAACCTGCGCGATTTGAGAGTGGAAATTCACAAAGACAAAAAGACTGCCACCATCAATTTGATTATGGAAGTTCTGGATGTGGATCAACTCACTAGAGTTGCTCAATCGATCAGCCAAATCAGCGATGTCCTGCGAGTTCAGCGAAAAGATCACAGACGCAGAGGGCAGCCTACTTCCACTGAGGCTGCCGCGGGCAATGGTGCCAAAGGCAAAACAAATAACGTCACTCCTTTCAAACCAACGATCAAGAAAAAAAATTGAGCGATATAGTTCTGGCAACCAATAATCCCGGCAAGATTCGTGAATTTGGTCAGATGGCTAAAGAGCACGGCATCAACCTTTTGCCGATGCCCGCTGGTCTCGACCCTGAAGAAACGGGTTCGACATTTTTGGAAAATGCCATCATTAAAGCTAGTGCTGCTGCTGCTTTATCAGGTTTGCCTGCCGTAGCAGATGATTCAGGACTTGAAGTCGATGCCCTCGGCGGGCGTCCAGGCATTCATTCCGCGCGTTATTGCGAAGGAAATGATGGAGACCGACGAGTAAAGTTGCTTGCTGAGCTTAAGGATGTTGCGGCAGAGGCGCGTGGTGGTGCTTTCGTATGCGCCATGGCTATGTGCACGCCTGACGGCCGTGTCCTTCATACGACTGAGAAGCGTTGGTATGGACGCATCGCTTTCGAGGAAAGAGGAGCAAATGGATTCGGCTTTGATCCGATTTTCTTGCTTCTCGATCGTGACGAAACGTCAGCAGAAATAACAAATGAAGAGAAAAACATTCTTTCTCACAGAGGGCAGGCTTGGCGCCAAATGCTTGATTACATCCGAATAGGAACGACTTCTTCCTGATTTGCACTGTTGTCAAGAAGATTCAAACATTCCAAGCTTCAGCAAATGGCGTAGACTTGACGGTTTCCAAGAACTAGTCTCATATAAGGCGCGCAGCATATGGCTGGGCTATTTTAGAGTGAAGTCAGGAGTTTTTAGCGTGAGCGAGTATCTTGCCGCATTGGCAATCCAAAATTCTCAAACCGGCGGTGGCGCTTTAGTGCCTGCCCCTGGGTCAGTCTCTGCCGGCGTAAATTCCGACCTTAGCAATTTGATTAGCACTCCAGAAGCAGAAACAAATGCAGTAAAAGAGATGTTGATGAACTTTGAAGTTGGCAATCAGGCCGATTCGCCTGTGGTCACAAGAGCTGGCGACTTACTTATGTGGATTCTAAATCTCGAATTGCGCTTGCCTCCATATGGCGATCTCACTCAAGCGAAGAGTTGATTTCTAGTCCAAACAAAACCTTTCTCCACTTGCGCATAACGCCATGTCATCAGCGCATCTGTGGTATCTTCTTCGTGTTTCTATAAGTAAGGCGAGGGCAGCTGCGTGCAGCGCACGAAAGAATACCTGGCGTTGGTCGAGACTGCAAAATTGGCAGCGCAATCCAGTTATGCCCCATATTCGAAATTGGCTCAGGGTGCAGCTTTACTGTGCTCTGATGGGAAAATATTTTCAGGCAGTAAAATGGAATGTGCGGCATACGGCGGCACTGTTGCAGCAGAAACTGCCGCTCTCACCGCAGCAGTCACCGCTGGTGCCAGAAAGTTTGTCGCCATTGCTGTACATCCAGCACAATTTCCATGCGGCACTAGTCGCCAAATGCTGGCCGAATTTGGCATAAATCTCGATGTTGTTCTAGAAATTGATGGTAGTGGCGGTGAAATTTCCGTCATTAGTTTGAGTGAGTTGTTGCCACTACATTTTGGACCGGAAAATCTCAGCTGATATGTCTATTCCAGCATCCACAATAAATCCCGCAGCTTCTGATGGAGACGCTGTTTCACTTGCTGATAAGAGCGGACTATTCGGTCATCCATCAGGCTTAACAACATTGTTTTTTACAGAGCTGTGGGAGCGCTTTAGCTACTACGGCATGCGCGCCATCTTAGTATTATATATGGTGGCACCACTTTCACAGGGTGGCTTGGGTTTTACAAACAGCGTCGCTGCACAAATTTACGGATTCTATACGATGTGCGTCTATGTTGTCGCCATTGGTGGTGGCATAATCGCAGACAAATTTTTGGGGCCGAAACTTTGTATCATGATTGGCGGCAGTATCATCGCTGTTGGCCACTTCACTCTTGCAATTCATAAAATAGAAGCTTTTTATGCCGGACTGATTTTGATTGTGCTCGGAACAGGTCTGCTCAAGCCAAACATCAGTAGTCTTCTGGGTAGACTTTATTCCAAAGATGATGACCGTCGTGATGGTGGTTTTTCGATCTTTTACATGGGCATCAATATTGGAGCTGCGCTCTCACCGCTTGTTTGCGGCTATCTCGCCCAAAGTCCAGACTTCCAAAAGTACATAGTCAGTAAAGGTTTTCAGCCTCATGATAGCTGGCACTTTGGTTTTGCGGCAGCCGGCTTCGGAATGATAATTGGCCTTGCGCACTTTTTGTTTCAGTATAAGAAATTAGGCGGTGCTGGCGGCAGACCTGTCGTAGAGAAACAGCTTGATGGCGGGCAGGAATCAAAAGTCGAAAAACAGCCGCTTTCCGGTGACGAAATTAAACGCCTTGGTGCAATTGGAATCTTGTTCTTCTTTGCCATGTTGTTCTGGGCAGTCTACGAGCAAGGCGGCTCCAGTCTCAATCTATTTGCAGACAAACTGACAAACAATTCTATTTTTGGCTGGGAATTTCCTTCCAGCTGGTTTCAATCATTGCCTGCTGTTTACTGCATCTTGCTTGCTCCGGTATTTTCATTCCTCTGGGTCAAGATGGGACACAAACAACCCTCCAGTCCTGCAAAATTTGCGATCGGACTGGCGTTGCTCGGCGGTGGGATTGCGTTGATGGTGCCCGCCTCAATGCTCGCTACTCACGGCAAAGTAGACCCAATGTGGTTGGTGGCATCCTACTGGTTGCAAGTACTTGGTGAGATGTGCCTTAGCCCTGTTGGATTGTCTACGGTTACTAAATTGGCACCAATTCGATTTGCTAGCATCACTATGGGCACTTGGTTCTTAGCGACTGCCGCCGGTAATTGGTTAGCTGGTTATATGGCTAGCTTCTTTGATGAAAAAAATACTTCTGGCATGGTGACACTCTTTGGCACCATGGGTGGAATTTTGTTTGTAGCCGCGCTTATCCTCTGGCTCCTCACTCCGCTTGTACGTAAGTTGATGGTCGGAATCAGGTAGCGCAATAACACATACAAAATAAAGTGATTTGGAATTTTTCTAACAGTATCAAATATGGTGGCAAACAAAAATACCACCCAGATTGCTCTGCGGTGGTATTAAAGCTACTGTCTGACTGCCCTTTGCGTAGGGTTCAGTATTTCAACACGCTTCAGTCAGTCCGTCACGTGTAGCGGACTCGCTTGTTACCGTTTCAGATCAGCGTCGATCCGTCGTTTCCACAAGGTCCCTCGGCTCAAAGCACTCAATGTTTGCGTGAGTTGCTCACCGGTTATGCATTTAGTTTACCGGGTTATCGCGCATATGGAAGTACCCCAAAGAACATTTTTTCTGCATATACTTGGCAAGATTCAGATGCAGTGCGGATATAAGTTGTATGACGCCGGGCTGCAAGACAAGCGCTCGAACTACAAGCTGCATCGAAAGAATTTCGATCGCATATGCAATGCTTATCAAAACTATCACCAAAAATATTCGATTGTGTATTTAATCGCTATCTAGCTTCAATGAATAAATGCGACAGCTAAACTCGTTTTCCCTGTGCCTGCCCAATTTTCAGGATAAAATAGCGGCTTAAAACCGCACGAGGCAGATGAACTGATGGGATATACAGATCTGAGAGCTTTTATCGAAGAGTTGGATCGTCAAGGTGAGCTTATCCGCATCAATGCCAAAGTTTCCACCGATCTAGAAATAGCTGAAATCACTGACCGCGTCAGTAAAAGTAAGACCGGTCAAAACAAGGCGCTTCTGTTTACCAATGTCGATGGCTTCGACATGCCGGTTCTTATCAATGCTTTCGGTTCTATGAAAAGAATGTGTTTGGCGCTTGAGACCGACGATCTCGATGACATTGCCGAGCGTATCCGTCATTTGATCAAGCCCAAGGTTCCGGAATCATTCCTGGATAAATTGGCACTACTACCTACTCTTATGGAAGTGGCAAAGTTTCCGCCCAAACTGACAAATCTTCCCGCGCCTTGCCAGGAAGTTGTAATCACAGATCCAACTCAACCGATGTTGGACAAACTGCCAATTATCAAATGCTGGCCGGAAGACGGCGGTGAATTCGTGACACTGGGCGTAGTCATAACTCGCGACCCGAAAACCGGAATTCGCAATCTTGGCGTCTATCGTTTACAGAAATACGACAATAATCAAACCGGTATGCACTGGCACAAACATCATGATGGTGCAAAACATTTTGAGGAAAGTCGCCGGGATTCAAAAGGGCAAGCGGGTATTGTAGAACCACCAAACTACGGCACTTATTTCGATAAAGCTGAAGTCGAGAAGACTAAAAATCGGCTGGAAGTGGCAATCGTCCTGGGTTCCGATCCGGCTGTCACTTATGCGGCGACTGCTCCTCTACCACCAGACATCGACGAGTTATTGTTTGCAGGTTTTCTGAGACAAAGTCCTGTTCGCTTAGCTAAATGCAAAACCATAGACTTAGAAGTACCAGCTAATGCTGAGATTGTTATAGAAGGCTATGTTGAACAATCTGAGCTGAGAGAAGAAGGTCCGTTTGGTGATCACACGGGCTTCTATAGCTTGGCTGGACTCTTCCCAGTACTACATGTGACGGCCGTTACTCATAGGAAGAACCCTATCTACCAGACAACCATTGTCGGGAAGCCTCCGCAGGAAGATTGTTATTTAGGCAAAGCAACAGAGAGAATCTTCTTGCCGATGGTTCAGATGCTTGTTCCTGAGATCGTGGACATGAATCTCCCGTGGGAAGGTGTTTTCCACAATTGTGTAATTCTTTCCATAGACAAACGTTTTCCTGGTCATGCCAGAAAGACTATGAGCGCTCTATGGGGTCTGGGACAACTCATGTTCACCAAGTTCGCGATTATCGTGGATAAAGACGTCAACGTTCAGGATATGTCTGAGGTCGCTCTTCATGTGTTTGGAAACACTGATCCCAAACGAGACATGATGTTTGTCGAAGGACCACTGGATATTCTCGACCATGCCGCTCCACTGATGGGCTACGGCAGCAAATGTGGCATAGATGCTACTCGGAAGTGGCGCTCCGAGGGATTTGAGCGTAATTGGCCAAAACCGTTGGAAATGTCGGATAATGTCAAGAGTGTTGTTTCGGCTCGTTGGGCAGAATACGGAATTGAAGTCCCTAATCGCCCAGTAGCGCCCGCTAAACGCTGATAATGGTTGTTAAGAGATATTTTTTTTAGGAAATGTGTTGAAAACCGGTTAAGCGTGGCATAACACCTTTACGGACCCCCAAGTTTGCACGGGGTCAACAAATCGCTCCCTCGAGCGGTGGTTCTTTCATACCTTTCTCGCCTTGTGTGGTTCCCTATGAAACACCTCAAGCGCTTATGCGCTTTGATTTTGTCTGCGTTTTTTGTCGTATCGATGCTGTATCAGCCTGCTCAAGGTCACAAATCTCAGCCGACTGAGATCTATCACCGCGCCTGGCAGCTCGTCAAAGACAATTACTACGATGGCAATTTCGCCGGTAAAAACTGGGGCGATTTGGAGCATAAGTACGACGGTCAAATTCACTCGAATGCAGATGCATTCCGCTACGTGAAGGCGATGCTCGAAACTTTGAATGACCCTTACACACGTTTTCTCGATCCACGCGCTTTCCAGGATGAGAACGACGCTATCGATGCTCGCATCGTAGGTATCGGAGTCAACCTTCAACAGAAAGATGGCAAACACTTGATCGTCACACGCACCATCCCTGATGGCCCAGCCGAGACAGTTGGCTTGCGTGCTAAAGACGAAATCGTGGAAATTGATGGCTCTGACGCAGTGGGTATCACTCCAGAACAAGCAGCTGAAAAAATCCGCGGCAAAGCTGGCTCACCTGTCACCATCAGTGTAAAGCGCGGCGAAGAAGCCAAGAAATTCACTATCGTCCGTCAAGAAATCTCGATCCACGCAGTCGAAGCTAAAATTATCGAAGGCGGAAAAATCGGTCACATTACACTTTCAACTTTCATCTCCAACGATGCTTCAAAAGAGTTTCGTGCTGGACTTCAAAAACTTTCCAACTGCGACGGTCTCATCGTTGACCTTCGCGACAACCCAGGCGGTTTGCTCTCCAACGCACTCGAAATTGCAGACATGTTGCTTGAGAAGGGCACCATCGTCAGTACTATCAGCCGCCATGGCAGACACACCGACGTTGCATCCGGCGACCCATTGACTCGTCAACCCATCGTAGTTCTTGTTGATGAAGAGAGCGCCAGCGCTAGCGAAATTCTCGCTGGAGCATTGAAAGACAATCGCAGAGGTCAAATCATCGGCACCCGCACTTACGGTAAAGGTCTCGTTCAAGAAATCAACCGTCTCCCTGGTGGGGCCGCTATCCACATCACTGTTTCACGTTACCTCACTCCAGACGGCGTTGATATCAACAAAGTCGGAGTAAAGCCAGACCAACTCGCAGTAGACAAGGATGCACAAATGGCTTGCGCACTCCGTAGTTTGAAAGATCAAATTGCAAGCTTGAAAAAACCAGTTAGAACAAGCAACCTCAGCTTGAGCAGATAAGTCACTCAACCTAATGTAGAAAGGATGGATTATGCAACCATCCAGAAAATCTAAAGCAGAAAGTGGAGTCTTACCGACTCTGCTTTCTGCTTTTCTTGGTTGCGCTATTTCATTGCCGTCAGCAGGAGCTGACAATCTTTTCGTAGCGCAAGGAAATAGAGCGCAGTCCCCACAATACGCGCCTCCATTGGCTCCGCCACTTCAATATGGGCAGCCACCGAATTATCAGGCTCCGGCGTCTAGTCAGTATCAGGCACCACCGCTTCAGTGGCAGGGTCAACAATCTGCACCATCGCAGCAGGGAGCGGGGCAATGGACAGCTCAACCGCAATCGGCACCGCCTTATAGTGGTCAATATCAATCAGCGCCACCACAATGGCAAGGTCAGCCACAACAGCCGATGCAGCCGATGCCGCCTCAACAACAAGGTCAGCCGCAGCAGTGGCAAAGTCAGTCGGCGCCTGACAATTCTAGTTATACACCGCAGTATCAGGGACAAGCTTCCCAGTCATACAATCCGCCACCGCAAAATGAAGCGATGCAACAACCAATGCAAAGCCAGGCTCCGACGCCACCTGCTAACGAGGGTTATCCGAGTGCAGACGAGATGAATCAAGCTTTTGATCCAAATTCTGCCGGCGGTGCTCAGCAGCAGGAGCAAGCTCAACAACCCTCTACCGCCTCTAAAGTCGGCTCGGGAATCTTGAACATGGTGAAAAATTCCATGGTCAATTCGCGGGGCATGGGCGGCATGGGTGGCATGGGCGGCATGATGCCCGGTATGGGAATGGGTGGCATGGGTGGAATGGGCGGCATGATGCCCGGTATGGGAATGGGCGGAATGGGTGGCATGGGCGGCATGATGCCCGGTATGGGGATGGGTGGAATGGGCGGAATGATGCCTGGCATGGGAATGGGAGGCATGGGCATGCCATTTGGTGGCGGCTATGGCTCAGCTCCGATGGGCTCAGGCGGCGTGATGAATAATTTGATGAATCAAGGCATAAGAATGCTTAGATTCTAAGCCCGTTCTTGACAATGGAAGCATTTAGGTATTAGATACGAACTACTTACTAATTAAAATGACTACTTACTATTGGAGACGATGAAATGATTAGGTCTTGGGAGAGGTCTGCCTTTCGCAGCCAGGTTCTCGCAGCAATTTCATCAGGACTGATGATCGCGTCGCCGGTGTTTGCCCAATCTGGCTTATCCGACTGGCAGTCGGCGCCCCAATCGAATGATGGCGGCGGAAACAGCGGTGGCAGTTCTGCCAATTGGGGCACCAATCCACCGGGTAGTTTTCTACAAGGTAAATCAGCTCCGAAAAAATCTTCAGGCACAAAAACTTCCGCACCACCTTTAAGAACCGACGAATATTCCAGTGATTTCTCCAATCAGGGAAATAGCGCTGGGTTGTCTGGATGGCAGTCTTCAGGAAATTCAGGTTCAAGCGGAGTCTCCAGCGGATCTCCCGGTCTTTCTGGTTGGCAATCGTCCTCTGGCGGTGGCAACAATGGGGGAGGCGACGGTGGCGGTGGAAACATTCAGTCATCGGGCGGCTCGGCTGGATTATCCGGATGGCAGAGCGGCGGTCAGTCTAATGGCGTCTCTTCTGGTGGCGGTGGAAACATGCAGTCGTCAGGCAATTCCGCTGGATTATCCGGCTGGCAGGGTGGCGGCCAGTCTAGTGGCGCCTCAAATGGTGGCGGCGCACCGTTATTTGGAGATGTTCTACAACAAGAACAATCGATGGGTGGCACTGGCAACGAGCTACAAGGCGGCGTGCAGCGAAATTTCAATACCGGCTCTGGTGGCAACAATATGGGTGCTGGTGCTCAAACCAATCCTGGAATGAACATGAATGGTATGGCTGGCGCTGGTAGCATGGGTGGTGCCGCAGGAATGGGTGGCATGGGTGGCATGGGCACTGCCGGCGGTGTTAATCCGATGGCGGGCGCAAATCCGCTTGGAGCCCTCGGTGGCGCTGGGTTGATGAATATGTTGATGAACATTATGCCCAAAGGAAACACTGGTACAGGCGCGCCTGCAGTTGGTGGATTTGGAAATCAACGTGGCATGTCCTACATCAGAACGAAATCGAAAACTCCAAACGTTCTCACGGGTGTGGGTAAAACTGTCAACCGATCAGTCAACCGTACACTCAATCGTTCAATCAATATGAGTGTCAACCGTGCCGCGATGCAAGGCATGCGACATATCAGATTTTAATTTATAGAGGTTCTTTACCGATTGCTTTGCGGATAACATTGGCAATTTGATAGAGCATATCCATGGTTTCGTTAAAATCGCGAGTATGTTTGGCTCTCAGTGAGTCAGGCAGAAGTCTCAGCGCGTCTCCGAATTTGCCCTGGAAAACATAACAGGTCAAAAGTTTGTCGATCAAAAGTTTTTCCATTCGCATTTCGCGGTCGCTCAAATTTTCGATCATTTTCAAACCGCGCTTCACGTGCGGTTCTGCAAGTGCAAACTGATTAGCGCGCAAGTAGGTCAAACCTAGTCCAAGCACGGCGTCAAGTTTTACAACCGAATCATCTTCATCGGCTGAATCGCTTAAACGAACGGCTTGATCATATAGATCAATCGCTTCTTCCGGTCCTCGCAAAACAAGAGCACAAGCAGC
>JACMKL010000709.1 GCA_014380105.1 Candidatus Melainabacteria bacterium | reverse complement strand
GAATTCGCCAACATCGTGCTGGGATTTCCAAATTTAGAAGGCTATCTAAACTGCCTTGTCTACATCGGCAGCACAGTCGGTCGCTATGCAAATAGAATCGCCGAGGGCAAATTCAAGCTAGACGGTAAAGAATACACACTTCCTCGCAATGACAATACTTGCACCCTTCATGGTGGCAATAGCGGTTTTAACAAAAAGATTTGGGCTGCTACTCAAAAAGACTCTCAAACTGTCGTTTTTCAGTGCGAAAGTAAACATATGGAAGAAGGCTTTCCGGGCAATTTAAAAGTGGAAGTGACCTATCGCCTAACCGACATGAATCAACTCATAATTGATTTTCAAGCCACCACGGATCAAGCAACCATCATAAATATGACAAATCACTCTTACTTCAATTTGCATGGTGCCGGTATTGGAGACGTATTAGACCACCAGGTCATGATCGACGCAGACCAATATATTCCGGTGGATTCAAATTTGATTCCAACCGGTGAGCTAAAAAATGTTGACGATACACCATTCGATTTCAGAAAGTTTCACTCCATCAGCGATCGCGTCAAAGAAGCTGGTGGAGGCTATGATCATAATTTTTGCCTCAACAATCCTGGCGACAGTGATTCACTTAAAGCCGAAATACGAGCGTCAGGAAGAAGACTGCGAGTTTTCACCACTCAGCCTGGACTGCAAGTATTCACCAGCCACATTTTTCACTTGTTCGGAAGTGAATATCCGTACAACGACTTTGCCGGTTTAACACTTGAAACGCAAGATTTTCCTGATTCAATAAATCAACCAGGTTTTCCAAACGACACAATTTTGCGCACTGAAAAAGACTACGCAGAAAGAGTCATTTACGATTTTAACCCCGCTGAATAATTCACTTAGCGGCTGCGCGCATTTTTGCAATTGTCGACAGGTCAGCAGCTGCGTTTGCAGACTTCTCACCTTCTAACTGTTTATACAGAGCGGCGCGCAGAGACAATCCATTAGTCGAGTGCGGATCAACTTCGATCATCTTGGTGGCAGCTTCGAGAGCCTCTTTTTGCTTTCCAGCTTTGATCAAAGTCTCAACACGCAATTCCCAGTCTTCGGGACTTTTGGGAGCGAGTGCTATTGCTTTATCTATGTCGGCAAGCGCCGCTACATAGTTTTTCTTGCCATCACGAAACAGCACTGCACGTTGCACCCAGCCCCAGTGTGTTCTTGGATTGACCATCAGAACAGTAGTGTAATCGGCAAGCGCTCTATCGATATTTCCACTAGCGGCATATTGCTTTGCTCTATAACCGAGCGTATCGAGATCATCAGGTCTGATCAAAATTGATGCATCAAAATCTTTCATAGCTTGCGAAGTTTTGTTCAAACTTTGATAAACCTTAGCGCGTGAAAACAAAGTAGCTGCTTCTTTAGGCTCAATCTTCAAAGCTGAATTATAATCAGCTAAAGCTAACGAAGATTTTTCAGTTTCATAATTGGACCGAGCACGTAGTTTGTAAGCGCGCGCCCTCTTCGTGTTTAACTTAACAGCTTCATCAAAAACAAATTTCGCTTTGGTTGGATTGTCAGCTTGTAGATATTTTTCTCCAAGTTCACAGAGCTTGTTGTATTTTCCTTCAGCTGACAAATTAGCATCAGCTAGCACGGCTTCAATTTTTTTGGTTGGGCGGTGATTGATGTCTGCTTCAATAGCTTTAGAACGAGCTTGCATCTGGTCAGCTTCTTTTGTTCGCTTATTAGCACTTAGGAAATCAGCATACTGATTCAAGGGATGAACAAGCGTAAAATCGTCATCTAAGCCGCTTTCTTCGCGGATAGCAATTACTTCTTTATACAATTTTTCTGCTTCAGCTTTATCGCCAGAGCTGTCATATAATTTTGCCAACATGGACAATTCAGACGTAACGTCCAGACCAAGCTCTTTGCGCTCGTCTTTCACTTTACGCACAAGTGCCTGAGCCTCTGCCCATTTTTTTGCGGTTTTTAGTGAATCAACGCTATGCATCTCAAGCATCCATTCACCGCTCTTTTCGCGAATGGTTTCCTGTTTATCAATGTCAGCTGCAAAACTCGCGGCGGGCGCAATAACAAGTACGCTCAGATTAATCAGTGCTTGCTTTAGCATCACAAAAGCCTCCCCAGGCGGACATATTTTAGCGCGCGAAACCCTTTGACATCATCAACAGGTCATCATTCATCAGAATGTTTGAAATTGGCACACTCGACACGCTTGCTGTTTTCCAAAAACAAAAACTTCGGCTCTTCCAACGATTTGCGCAATGCTGGCATAAATATCCAGGCAATTACGGCTGCAAAAATTATCAATGCCATCAAAATTAAAGCCAAAGAAAACATCTATTTAGCTCCTATTCGAAACTGTGTTTCAGATGATGCCTTCCTGCGATCATCTTTGAAAAAAGAACGTACATACTGAGCTAGTTTTTTTCTATCTCCCTTTGAAATTTGTTCTTTCCATGGTGGCATACTGGTGCCAGGCACTCCTTCTTCCAAAACATTCATGGCGTCTTCGACGCTGGGCTGCGATTCAGTAAAGTTGGTTGGCGGTCGCTCGAGAGCTGCGGCTGCAGGTCCATTACCATCACCTTGCGATCCGTGACAGGACACGCATTTTTCTGCAAATATTTTTTTAGCATCGCCGTGATCCATGGATGAAACAACAGCTTCATAATCATCATTTTCCTCCTCGGGCAAAGCACTAACAAAGACAACTAATGCTTCAACATCTTTAGGAGGAAGGTCGCGCCATGCAGGCATGGATGTGCCAGGGATGCCATTCAAAATAATTGAATTAATTCTGGCCAAAGACAATTTTGCTTCAGTAAGATTTGCCGGTTTCGGCAGCAAGCCGGCTGAAGCTTGCCCCTCTCCATCACCAGTATCGCCGTGACAGCTAGCGCAATTCCGCTGAAACAGCTTTGCTCCACGCTCATGTAATTTACCGATTTGCTCAGAATCAATTGGGAGAGTAACAGCAGCTTTTAATATTTCATTTCTTCGCCATGCGGCATTGACATTTAGTGCAGTCGGAGTTGTTTCTAGCTTCTTAACGTCTTCAGGACACTCGCAATTTGGCGAAAGCGACCACTGAATAGGGTCTGTACCCGCGAGCTGACGAGCCCGCCCCAGCGATTTAACGTATGCCAGCAAGTCTTGAGCTTCTGCGGTCGGCTTAACCGGGGACCCTTCAAACAACCATGGAAAATCCGGCATCACTGAATCCGATACCACCGAGCGTGGATTAAATAGGTGAGTTAGCTGCCAATCGTCTGAGCGAACTCCTGACTCACGCGCCAAATCCGGCCCGATTCGTCTT
>JACMKL010000708.1 GCA_014380105.1 Candidatus Melainabacteria bacterium | reverse complement strand
TGACTGTTACCACTCGATCGAAGCTTCAGCACTATATGTGGTGTCATAGAGAGTCGAGAGACTCAGGACCGTCAAGATTCAACTGATATTGTTTGATTACTCGATAGGCTCCCTTTTTCAAATTATGCTGCTCTATGGATTGGCTGCTCAAGTCACTTTCAATTAGAGTTAACGATGTAATAGATTGCGTCACCGGCAACATTTTCTCGGGTAAGTTGAAGTCCTCAATATGGCGTTGTGTGTCTATGAGTGGACCTTTATTTGCTGAAAATCTGCAGACAGTTATATGCGGGCGGAAGACATCAAAGCGCTCGACTTCATCTTTCGATTGGCAAAATGCTTGTAAATTCGTATTGATAGATTTGTTCAGAGCACGAATGTGTTTGAGATTTTTGGTTGCTTCCAACACAAGCACGCGAGGCGAAAGAAGTGAGGGCCAGACTTGTAGTTGCTCGTATTGAATATTGAGAAGACTGACTCCTGCGAATTCCTGCCAATCAGCTATTGCCGTTTTTAAGCAAGTTTCTACTACTGGAATTTTTATGCGTTCCACGTTGCCCAAGAAAAGCCAAGTCAGATGGAGCTTTTCATTTGGCACAAAGCGAGCGCGAATATTCCAACCTTCCGACAAATTTGGATTAGCTTTTTCGAGCGAATTTACCGCGGCGATTTCGCGATCGCCTAAAAATGTGCCGACGAATAGCCTGGCGCAATCAGGCATCGCCTGCATCTTTTCCGCTGCTGTAAAAACTTCGTCCGGTCGCTGCCATCTGCTTGAGATAGTCACTGACGTCTCTTGCCGGGCCAGGTTCTCTGTATATTTCTTCCAGCTTTTCTATGATTTTTGGAATGCCAATGCTATCTGCATATTTGAGAAGCCCGCCGCGAAACGGTGGAAATCCCATTCCGAGCACTGTTGCCATGTCGATTTCACGCGGACGGCGAACAACCTTTTCGCTTAAGCAGCGCGCAGCTTCATCAATCATTGGATAGAACATTCGTTCATTCAGTCGTTCTGCTTCTTCAGGGCTAACCTTTTCAGTACTGACTTTTAGTTTGAGTACCTCGAGTAATTCCGGTTGTAGCCCCAGCACTTTTCCTGATTCATCTCTTTGATAAATGCCTTTGCCGCTGCGTTTACCTGATATGCCGAGCGCTTTTACACCTTTAAGGACTTCAGGTTTTGTAAAACGCTCGCCAATTTTCTCTTCAAGTGAATCTGCCACCAGAAGCGCGACATCCATTCCAACTTCATCAACGACTGTCCATGGACCAATAGGCATTCCGAAGTCGACAGGTGAATCGTCAATCCAATTTAGCGGCACATCTGCTTCGGCAAGGCGCGCTGCTTCGTTGATATAGGTGCAAAGTAAACGGTTGACTACAAAGCACGTACTGTCTTTGACAATCAGAGGCGTTTTTTCAAGAACTGAAAGAAACGACAAGATTTTTGCCTGACTTTCACGTTGCGCGTTGCCGGCTGGAATTACTTCTACCAGCGGCATGCGGTCAACGGGGTGAAAGAAGTGTACCCCAAAGAAATCGTGCGTTGAGTTCAGTTTCTCAACCAGCTCGTTTACCGACAGAGACGAAGTGTTGGTTGCAACAATGGCATCGGGCTTAAGGAGAGGAAGAATTTTACTTAAAAGATCTATCTTGATTCCGATGTTTTCGGAGCAAGCCTCTATTAACAGATCGACATCAGCCAAATCTTCATATTCAGATGCTGACGAAATATTCTCTGCATGTTTGGCATCAATGCGGATTACATCAGTTTTGACTGTCTCATGCATCAGTCCAGTGCGCTCAGGGTTGGCGGCTTTGACAATAACCTTAAATCCCTTTATCGCTGCCCAACTGGCAATGGCCGTTCCCATGACGCCACCGCCGATGATGCCGACAGTTTGAATTGGTTTTGCGCCTTGTTTGGAAGCCTTACTTGACGCTGAGAGCTTGGCAAATTCTGTTGTGAAGAATACGAAAATCAGATTGCGCGCGGTCGTGCTTGTCGCTAACTCGGAAAATGACTTAGCTTCATATTCTTGACCGGCTGC
>JACMKL010000086.1 GCA_014380105.1 Candidatus Melainabacteria bacterium | reverse complement strand
GCTTGAAGAAGGCGAAGACAAGGGAATGGCTGACTATAAGCGTTTGCTGATCGATTCTAATTCAACTGTCAGGAACGCGGCGCAAACATTGATGTATTTGCAAGAAGGAACTCACGGCAAAATGCGTAAATTGAAACATCGTGAATTGGCGAAATAATTCAATGCACGGGTCTTCAGATTTAGCGTAAGCAGATGTGCAATCCTTAATCTTGGCAACTAGGGTTTACCCTATTATCGCCGCATCTTGAAGAACACAGAATGAAATTGGTTAGTCTTTCTCAGTGCGCAATAGGAGATTGATAATGAATCCAATGCGTTCACTGTTCCTGTCCATTTCAAGAATCCCGCCAGCGATTATGCTTCTGATTATTGTTGGCACGGCGTCACTAGTAACACTTCAAGTTACGAGTCACGTCAATGGTACGAAGGATAAATATGATGATGAAATTGCGAAGTTGAAAAATGCTAATTCAGCTAAGGCAAAAATTGTTTATGTAATTAAAGATGTGCCGGAAGGCACCACCATCGGCATGGAAGCTCTTGAGGAAAGAGAGCTGGAGGTAAGCAAAATACCTGTAGACTCTATTCCATCTGCAAGTTTAGCTGCAGGACGTAGCACCAAATATGGTGTTGTCTCCGGTCAAATACTGTCTCAGCATGATTTGGCACCACAGGGCGCCACTTTAGGATTTGAATCGCGTTTGAGAGAAGGCATGCGCGCTGTTACATTTGCTGTTGATAACAACAGTGGCGTGGCAGGGCTGCTGCAGCCTGAAAGTCATGTTGATGTATTGGCGATGGTAGGAGCCGGCACTGATACAAAGGCAGCTGCAATTCTTTCTGATGTAGAAGTAATTGCAGTTGGACAGACATATCAGCGCCAACCTGGTTCGAATACAGCATCACCAGCTAGTTCGATCACTGTTGCTGTTTCACCGGAAGATACTCAAAAGTTGATTAAAGGTGTTGCGGCAAGCAAGTTGTATTTAGCCCTTCGCAACGACAAAGACCATAGTCCAATTGCAACTGTTGACGTGACTGCGCTGTTTCCAAAATCTGTAAAAACAGGAAATGAAATAGCAATGTTGCAGCCACCAAATCATTTTTCATTGCCAGAACCACCAATGCTGAATGATGCATCTCTAAATTCACAAACTGCAATTGCCACTCCTCCTTCTGTACCACTGCATGAAATAGATGTGTGGACAGGTGGGAAAAAAGATGTGGTTTCAGTAGGAGCGAAATAGACTGAAAACGACCTGAAATTCAGGTGGCAGATAGCCCGGCGGTGATCGTTTAATGACGGTCACCGCATCGCTTTCTTAAAAGAAAATTGCGAACAGGAGGATGTCAAGGTGCTGCCGGTAAGATGAGCAAATTACATCCCTCGGCGGTTTTAGACAACATGGCTATATTCGAAATATTGGACCACAAAGGCTTGAAAATGATAAAGGCTACTTTGCGCAACGAGACTGTTCGGGCTGAAGTAGGTGCTCTGCATTATATGCTCGGGAAGATCGAATTGAAAACGCCAGTGCCTACCGCTGGTGGCATTTTAAAATCAATGGTCACGTCTGAATCCTGGTTGAGACCAACCTACACTGGCACTGGCGAAGTTTTCTTTGGACCGCCCAAGTTTGGTGAATATCTAACTTTAGATCTTCAAGGTGACGCATGGATTTTAGATCGCGGTGCGTATGTATGCTCTGATGAAAGTGTTGAGATAGGCGCATTCCGCAATAAGGCTATGACTGCTTTGCGAAGTGGAGAAGGCTGGTTTCAGACAAAGGTAGAGGGCTATGGACAGGTAGTTGTGCAAGCACAGGGTTCTGTACAATCGATTGATCTTGTTGATGGCAGACTCGTTGTTGATGGAAGTTTTGCAATTGCGCGACAAGCTCAACTAAATTTCTCTGTCCAGCGTGCCGCCAAAGGTTTGTTGAGTTCTGCAGCTTCTGGTGAAGGTCTGGTCAATGTCATTGAAGGCACAGGGCGCGTCTACATCGCTCCTGTTCCTAATCCTCACGTCGCTCTCGCTCATCATATGGCCGCTGCGATGTATCGTCCTGGTGTCTCGTAGTCGAGAACAACTATTTTTTCATTCCATCAAATACATGCTTAATTGCTTCTTCATCGTCAGTGCTTAGCGCCATTTGAAGGTAGGCTATTCGCGCTTCCATCTCGTTTGGAAACTCTTTTAGAATGTGCGCGAAGCCTGCTTTCACTCGCTTCCAGCTGTAAGCATCGGAGCCTTCGAAAGAGACATCTTCAGCATCGTCGAATCTGCACCATGTCAGTTGCGCGTAGAGCTTATCACCATTTGCACCACCGACAGTATTACTGCGCTTTTCGATGTACTTTCTGACGTCATCGGATTCGCCGTACCAGTTAGTCGACAGAAATTTCATAGAATAGGTATCTGCGCACACGTAAGTTGGCCACCTCTTCGACCACTCTTCAGAAAACTTCAGTACTTCTTCTTTTACCCTGTCGGGTGTTTCGATATAAAACTCTCGAATGTACGGATTGATTGCGCGCGGATAGTTTGTTTTGAGCTGTGGATCGGCGTTCAGAACTTGCACTGCCGATTTCATTAGCGGACTAAATTTTTTGTTTTCTTCTGAACTATCACTTTGTTTGTGGTCCCAAGCTTTGTAAATCAGCACTTGCGCCAGCGTCGTGCGAGCTAATTGTGATTTTGGATTTTTGACGAGCCATTTCTTTAAGTCGTAAACACGCTGCTCGTGCCAGTCTGAGCCAGATCTAGAGCCTCCTTCGATGCTGCCACACAGGTGGTCCAGTTTCCAAACTCCATCCCAATCTGCGGCGCGTGATTTATTTAATTGGTCGCTTAAGCGATCTAGTTCTGCGAAATTGCCCTTGTTAAACAACTTTTGACTATACGGGTTTTCATCAAAAGCTTTCGGGTGGTTTTGACGAAGCCCGAGCAAAAGTTCAGACCAAGCCCTTTTCGTCTGTGCATAATTCCTGCCTGCGTCGCGAGCTT
>JACMKL010000006.1 GCA_014380105.1 Candidatus Melainabacteria bacterium | reverse complement strand
TCATCGATCACAACCGTATCGTTTCCGAGCGCCTTTGCGGCCTCACGCATGCGCTGCAGCTGTTCCAGCAAGGCTTTTCGCTCGAGTGCTAAATCTGGTTGAGATGCAATTGCATTAAGTACGCGAGTGTCAATTTTCCTTTCAGATGATTCTTCGGCAACAGTAGCTTCCTTTTGCTGCTCGGGGTTTTCATTGACGCGTTCCGCTGAATATTTCCCACGATTGAACAGTCGGTCAGCACCATCTTGCGCGGCCCTGACCTCATCTTCGGTTTTTGCATCTGCAAATTTTTCAAGTGCTTTGGTCGCGGTGAAGTCGCCCTTTGCTGAATACAACTCAAGCTCGGAGCGCGAAATCGATTGAGATGAAGGATAGTTTTTAGCCTTAGATTGAGCTTTTTCAGCCAACTCACGCGAATCAAGTAATTCTATCTTTCCATCGTTATCCTGGAAGCAAATTTCGAGACTGATACCGGGTCCTCCTGCGGATCCGGAATGCTTATTCTGATTCAGCTCCAGCGCGCTTTGAACATCATTTGCTGAACTTTGCCGAGCTGCCGTCGCATCATCAGAATTGTCGAAGTTATCGCTCGAAACTCGCCCTTTTAGGAACTTTTTTTCCGCGTTTTCATTCTTATCATCGGACATGGACTGTTCCTGCCGCACCAGTCAGTTTGTTATTCCCAGAAAAGGCGTTGCTAGTTTGGAACGTAAGTCAATCTGATCACATCTTCGTCAATGCGATCGTGAGCTACCAGGCGGAGTGGCGGTCGAGGTCCAGCGAAATATGGTGTGCCATGACCGAGTACGACGGGATGCAAATAAATTCGATACTCATCGATCAGGCTTAATTCAGTGAGGGTTTTCGCCAAGGTTGGACCCGCAACTTCGAACTCCCCGTCGCGTTCTGCTTTCAACTTGCGAATTGCGCTTTCGAGATTGTCTTCAACAAGCGTGGCGTTTGGACCTACTGATTTCATTGTTTTCGAAATCACCCACTTCGGCATTTTCCGCCATGCTGCTGCGAAGGCACGTTTGTCTTCATTCCATTCAGGATGATTGTCATCCCAATAGCGCATAAGCTCATAGAGGTTGCGACCATAGATACTGCCTGCCTGCGCTTGAATTTCCTCAACAAAGTGTCGAAAGAGTGAGGGGCCGGGCGCAAACTTCGTATGATCAACGTACCCATCCAATGACTGATTCATTCCGAAAACAAGTTTTGCCATGACACTTCCATAATGCAGACGAACCTGCGTTAAAGGTTATCAGGCCAGCTATACTAAGTGAATTAAAAAATGGCGACATCCGAAGAACATGGTTTCAAGAGCTTTACGCCATGTTTCTTCGCAACTCAGAGGTTTAAGATCTAAATGGTGAAAGCAGACCGAAGCCTGTCAGTGTCGCGCGTACTTCTATTGGGAACCCTGACGATCTTCTTAATTCCTCAGTGTGCTCCATCAGTATTGGCTGTGGACACGGCAAAAGCTGCTCCCCATGTCTTGCATGACAGCGAGATGACTGTGAATCCCTGGTACCATGACGAGAAGGTTCTTAAGGCATTTAGAGAAAATGTTGCTGATGCGAAGAATTATATTCACCGTGAGCCTAACGACCCTACGAACTATCTGACTCGAGCCCGTGCATATCTGCAACTAATGCTCCCAAAAGAAGCTTTAAGCGATGCCAATGCTGCACTTGCCCTCAAACCAAAAGACAAACGGGACCTTAGCGACGCGCACTGCTACAAGGGTGAAGCGCTGTTGCAACTTAAACAATACAAATCTGCCCTGAATGATTTAAGTAACGCATGCGCTCTGGATGCAGAGAGTGGAGAGGCATTTTATTTTTGTGGAATGGCGAAAGAAATGATTGGGCAATTGCCCGAAGCAATCAAAGATTACGAAATGGCTCGCTCCCTGAGCTTTTCGCCTAAAGGGAGTCAGGTTGACTTTTCTGCCTTCATGAACCAATTAGAACGAAAAATTAAAAGCAACTGGCACCCTCCCAAATCTGATATGACGAAGAAGGCTATCGTGGCGTTTTATGTCATCCGCAACGGCAATATTTCACATATCAGAATAGTCAAGACTTCAGGCGCTGCTGTGATGGATGCTGGTGCTATATCAGCTGTTCAACAATCATCACCATTTGAACCACTGCCAAAAGGTTCGCTGAGAGAAGTCGATATCAGATTTACTTTCGACTATAACGCTCCTGGCGTTGGGCGCTCAGCCAGCGCAGGTCCTGTTACCTTCCTTGAAAAAGTGATGGAAAAATGGGATAACGCCGAGAATGCAGCGTTGAAGAAATTGACTGACGCAAAAAAGGGAAATGATGAAACGGCAGTATATGACGCAGAGCTGAAGCTCGCTAAGATTTATACAGATAGAGGGAGGTATCCTGCAGCCATCGATTTGTATCAGAGCGCACTGCATGTGTTGGAGAAGAAGCCTGATAAACAGTTGCTGTATGGAAAAACACTTGGACATTTAGCGATGGTTTATTCGCTTCAAGGCAAGAATGCTGAAGCAGAAACTGAATTCAAAAAGTCTCTAGGAATCGTGGACAAAGATTCTGGGTATCCTAGCGACCCGGAGGTTGTCGAAATCTTGAAAGAGTATGCAAAGGTACTCTATAAAACAAAGAAAGTGGACGAAGCGAATAAAATTTACGCTCGTCTGAAGAAGTAGTGAAATTGCGACGGCGCTAACTCATAATCTCTCGTTGCACAGCGGTGAGATCAAAAGTTCAGGTGAATAAGATGCAAAAACATTTTTTGAAAATCATTGCCCTCATATGCCTATCAACTCTCTTCCACCCATGCTTGGCACACTTTAGTTTTGCTACTTATGAAATTGGAGAATGGCATTGCATAAATTTGCGTGACGAAAAATTACCTACTCGGATATCAAACACCGAGGATCCGAATTATGTATTCAGCTTTGTCTTGCATAAGAATAAAAAATTTGACAAAGAAAAATTCGAATCTGACCCAAGAATGCGTTTATTGCAACTCAATTTACTAGCTTGCAATCAAAAACTTATCGGCATGGACCAATCCGTTTTGCAAAGTTTGTTAGGGAAATACCGCACATCATTTAGAGAAGTACCAGATCGAGCAAATCCAAGCGCCGAATGGTTCAAAATATATGAGCTTCCTGCTAGTTGTTTAGTAAAAGGAGAAGGAATCAAAACTTTGTTTTTGGAAGTTACCTATTTCGAGAATAAAGTGAATA
>JACMKL010000707.1 GCA_014380105.1 Candidatus Melainabacteria bacterium | reverse complement strand
TCTTGTTTGCGAAACACGCATGGAGGCTTCGCGATCTTCTTGCGCTTCTTTGTCTTTTGCAAGCGAGTCAAAACAATCGGCGCGAAGCAATAAAGCCTCTTTCAAATTAAATCCAAAATCTATTACTTTTGAAAAATCGTCTACAGCATTATTGAAGTGACGCATTTTTTGCAACGTCAAAGCGCGCTTCCAGTAAGCTTCCGGACGATCAGGCTCGGCGTTTACTAATAAGTCGAGATCTTCCATCGCACGTTCGTAATCTGCTAAACGGAAAAATGCTTCAGCGCGCAAATAATATGCTTCCGGAACATCACCATCAATTTGAATTGATTGGCTGATATCTTGAGCCGCTCTTTTATTGTCGCCCAGCTCGAGATGCGCTGTTCCGCGTCCTAAATAAGCAAGAGACGAATCTGGTTTTAGTTCTAAAACTTGCTCGTAAATAGGAATCGCCGCTCTGTGCTGACCTTGTGCAGCAAGTTCTAAGGCGCGAATAAAAAGGTCTTCCGGATTAGCGTTTCTATCCACAATCACAGTTGCTGTCGCGTCGTTTTCGCTATCTCTCAAGCGGTTTTGCAAATCAGCAATCGATTTCTTCCAATCCTTTGAAGAATCCGTATCAGCCCAAAGATATTTCAGTTCCGAATTTTCTTCAATTCGTTTGAGGACATTGAGTGCCATCGCCACTACTTCTTTGCCGGCTACGAACTTGCGTTGCGCAATCCATTCCATCACTTCTTTTGGAACGTGCAGAGACCCTTTGCCGCGGGCTGCTACCACTAATTCTGAAGCAGCGACAGCTGTTTCGCATTCAGGTGCCTGCAGATAATCTTCAGTGGGAAGTTTTGCTACGTTGACGATGGCGCGGAAAATTGCCGCAGTGCTTTCGCCGCGCGTCAATTCGGCAAGCCAATCTTTTGCCGTGTCATTTCCGAAAGCGCCTACGTCCCAATCGCCCATGTTCGTTTTTCTCGCATAGCATCGCCAGGATGAATGTTAAGGCTTTTGCCCCCGGTATGCAAACCCACTCAGTTAATGACCCAAAAAGTTGCAAGAAGAACCAGTTACGGTTCTTCTCGCGGAGTGCGGCCTCGTGGAAAGCTTTGCTTATTGGCGTATTGTTATTGTTTTTTGTCAAGCGCCTTAAGCTGATTGTTTGTGCGGTTTTGTACAAAGGCATTCAGTCGGTACTGGCTATCTGACTGTCTTCGACTGCCTTTGCTCTGGCTGCGAGCATCAAACCAGTGCTCTGCAGGTGGAATTTCAACTCCACTTTGACAGGTCTGATTTTGCCCGGCAGAGGTCGCTGTGACTTCTTTGTTTCGTATGGAAGCGTTTTCCATCACGGATTGGTAGTAGCTGTGAGCAGCCGCCTGTAAATCAGCAATTTCTTCTTTGGTCGATGTCGTTTTTTCGTCTGCCGGTTGATGATCTTGCTGCTTCAGTATGCGTAAGGCTTTCGCAACGCTGGTACTAATATTAAGTGACATCCTGGTAACCTATATGCAGACTGGCAGTGGTTCTGTTGCTTGTCTTAAACGCCAGCCAGAGGACAAACTTTGACTGAAAGACGCAGGTTTTGCCGTCGGGAGTGGCATTTGAAACTGCGTACTTTCAATCTATCCAAAGGTTGTGAAAATTCTGTGAGAGCAGCGAGAGGAAATTAGACGTGTTCTCTCTGCATTGCTTCAATCTCTTCCGTTTCGTCCGGAGCTAAGGATGCAACGAAAGCCTGTAGCCGGAAAAAACTGTTCGACGAGCGTTTTAAGCTCCCACCAAGTGTTTCATCATTAGTTTCAAACCAGTGATCTTTCGGTGTGACCATCAGCATGAGTATAGGCAAGTCCTTTAAGGTCTTCCTGGCGGCGCAATGATTTTTGAAGTTGACGATTTTACGCTCCTCTCCATCGTTAATCTGTCGGAGTTCAGTGCGCACTGGTCCATTCTTTAAGCGGTGCATCAAAACTGCAGCATCTTCTTTCGAGATGCGTACAGAACTTTCGTAGTGCAAATAAATGGTTCGCCAGACCTTTTGAGCGCAAGCCAAGAGGCGCTCTCTGATGAAATGTGCAGCACTCATGAAATGTCTCCCCCTGCCAATTGGCGTAGCTCACTAAGGTATTGCCTCGCAAACCCCCATATTCAGTACCTTATGAGGTTTCTGTGGGGAGTCTGTGAGGATTGCTGGGCGGGTGCGGTGTTACGTCACATTTCGGCGATCATTAAGATTGTGTTAGCAGACCCTCGCTAAGTACATATTGCATGCTGTGTCATAGCTTCACTAACGGCAATTTATTCAAGAAGAGTAAACAGGTGCTTAAACCACTGGATTGTCAAGGATTCTAATCCCTAGGGTGAAAGAGCCTTTTATATCCCTCTGACTACCAAACGAACAAAACATCTCCAAATAACCGCCAATAGCTCCCTATAGCTTTTTTCTCCTTCCGAATTACTTCGGTTGAAGAACGGCGGTTGTTTTTTGATGTCGAAATCGTGTGAGCCAGTGGGGTGTGGCCGTGTTTTCCTAACACGCTTTTCAAAAACGTTTAACTGGAAAGGATTTAGCTATGGAAACCAAACCCACATCTCTCGGAGGCTTTCTCTCGCCCGACGCTGCGAAAGGAGCCCTTTCTGTCACCCACATCGGCGGCAAGCGCGATGGCGGTCTGATTCTGGTCGGCGACGACTCGCAGAGCAAAGGCACCGTCTATGACGTCGCCGAAGAACTGCGTTTCTTGAAAGCGGCAAGCGACCTCAATCTCTGCGCCAGCGTTTCGCCCCTGATGCTCGCCAACTACGACTTCGTCCTCGACGCACCGTTCGCTTCGCCCTACTTCGAGAAGGTCGCGGCTGCCGTCATGAGCACCATCGCCCAGGACATGGGTCTGGTCGTGGCAAGTGCTGTCGTCGACATGAAGATGTTCCGCCTGACCATGCGCATTCGCTGCATTGCCTGGCAGGTCGAACTCCTCGAGCATCGCTACCCGGACTCGCGGGTGACGCTCGTCATGGATTTTCCGGTCACGGAAGATTCGGCAACTGTGGAAGCTGGTCTGGCTTCGGAGTAACTCCGAGTCCTCACCAGCTTCATTTCTGTAACCAGTAATGCAATTCACCGAGACGCCCTACTTGCGGAGTCGCGGTGAGTTGCTTTTCAAAAATCTGAAAGGGTAAATACTATGACTACTGCAATCGCAACCGCGCCTGTGGCCAAGGTCTACGGGCAGCCCCTCGACCTCAGCGTGCTGAATCCTCAGGAGACTGAGTTCAACACCTTCATCGACCGCGTCATCATCGGACAGCCCAAGGGCAAGGCTGCCGCTCGTCGCGCTTACCGGCGCACGATGTCCAAGCTGCGCACCGGCTCTACGCCCGTGTACGCGATCCTCGCCCTCGGACCGACCACCGTCGGCAAGTCCGAGCTGGCCTACCGTCTCGCCGAGTTCTTGCACGGCGACCGCACCGCCGTTCTCAAGCTCGATGGTTCGGAATACAAGGACGACAGCCGTCTCACCCATTTGATCGGCGGCTCCGCTCAGTGGACCGGCTTCGTCGACAAGAAGCGCGCTGACTATGTGCCTCCTCGTGCCAACGAGAAGGACACCATGTGCGAACTCAACCAGCACAACCTGGAGTGGAGCCGCAAGGGTTCCAAGTCGCCTTTCACGGTCGTCCTGGTGGACGAGTGGGACAAGGCGTGCAAGGACTTCAACGACGTCATGCTGAGCATTCTGCGTGACGGCGTCTACACGCTGGGCAATGGCGAGGTCGTCGACTTCCGCAACTGCATCTTCATCTTCACTGCCAACCTCGGCGCTCGCGACGTGGAACAGGCTGTGGAGAAGGCTGCCAACCCGATCGGTTTCCGCACCGGCGACACGAAGTTGACCGGCACGGAAACCGAGGCGCTCTTCAACAAGCATCTCAAGGACTTCACCGCTCCGGAGTTCCGTGCGCGCATCACCGAAAACGGCGAAATCGTCGTGTTCGAGAAGCTCAACGCGGAGCAGGTCGGTCAGGTTCGTGACCTGAAGATCGCAGAAATGCAGGCGCACGTTCGCAAGGTGGCCAAGGTCACCATCGAAGTGGACGACGCCGGTCGCAAGGTGCTTCTCGACCTGGCGATGAAGAACGACGGCACGGTCGCCAATCTCAACGGCGTCCTCAAGTCGCAGGTCACGGACAACCTGGACAATCAGCTCATCGTCGGCGGCATCAAGGCGCGGGATTGCATCCTGCTCACCTCGGATGAAGCAGGCAGTGCGGTGGTGTTTCGGGTTGAGCAGCCGAGCCTGCTGATCGTCGGTGCGGACAGCGCCGAGTACCGTGAGCTGACCGCCGAGATGGACGAAGAACTGGCTGCCGCTGCGCAGTCGGGTGGTCGTCGTCGCGGCAACAGCACTGTCGATGAGGCAGCGCTGCGTCAGGTCGCTGAGGAAGCGAAGAAGGCTGCCGCGCAGAAGCCGAAGATCCGTCAGCCCTTCAAGGTGACGGTGATTTCGCAGACTCCGGAACAGCTTGAGCAGGCGCGTCGGGACCTGGACAAGGTCTTCGCCGAGCTGGGCATCAAGAAGCTGACGGAGGAGACGAAGTTCGGCATCGGCATCCAGACCAATATGGGTGTCGCAATGGGCAACTTGACGGAGATGTCGGTTCAGGCTGACATCGCCGACATGGTCTCTCTGCGCGAGCGGGCTCCGTCCATCGGCATCCGTACCGAGGAAGCGGCGCTCTAATCGAAGTTGACTGAACTCGTGAAGTGAAGCTTAGTAACGTCTGCTTCTCTTTGCTGGTTGGGTTGGAAGCCAGGCTGCTTGTCGAGGCGTTCTCGGCAAGCAGCTTTCGGCTGTCGGCAATTCACAAGAACAAAAAAATGAATAAGGGGAATGCCTTGAGTGATACCAATCGCGACACCACGTTCCGACACCCTGGTCTGGAAGCCTCCGGCTTGTTCGCCCAGTTCTGGGGACCGGCAGGTGCTTTTCCAGTCCAATTGATGGGTGTTCTGACTACTGGCGAACAGGTGTACTTCCGCGCTCGCGGCGAGAACATCACGCTGGAAGTCAGTCGCTCTCAGGACGACCCGGAAGGGGACAACGTCATCATCGCTCGCTACCGCAAGGACGCGATTTTTGATTGCGACAACCAGTTCGGCGCCAGTCTCATCGATGTCGATGAAGCGGCTGGGTTGATCGATGGGTGGTTGCAGCGATTCATCGCCGGCGACCGTCCCATCGAGCCGGCTCGCAGATAACAACCAGAGTCAGCCGCATGTCGGGTTTGAGCCTTGTGCTCTACCCGGCATGCTTTTTAAACTCTTTCTATTAAATGCTGTAGTTGCATTGATCGATTGGCTCGGACAAATTAGAACTAATGCTGTTTGGTAGAAACAATTTGGCACCGAATCCGGTGCCTGTGATTTGTCTAGAACGGTTGTACTCTAATTGATAGGTAAGCGCGGAACATTGTCGATATAGCAGAAGATAGCGCCTTCGTCAGGGACAAATGATAGCGCCATAGAATCAGTTACCTTGTATATTTCAGCGCGCCCGCACGGCAGAACCATATGCCAAAGTATGTCGTCGATTCTGCCGACAATTGTGCCATCTTCCAAATTAGAATAAGTGAGAGGTCCTGGAGCATTGTGCCAGATTATGTTTTCTTGCGGCTGCGCAACGATTGAAGCTAGATTAGCGTTCGGAAAATTCAATTGCATATTCGATACTCTAATTTGTTGGAACGAAGTTATTCTCAATGACGAATGCAACATTACTGTTCCAATGAAAAACTGCCGCTAACAATTTGAATATGCTTCGCGTGATGTGCGCAAGCACGCTCAGCAATCTGAACTTTCACTCACGCCTGCTGTTTCCAAGTGTAGGGCCGCCTATTGCAGTCTCTATAAGCTAAAGGTAATTTTCAAATCTCTTGATAACAAGCCCAAACTCTTAGTTATGCTCAGTTATCTTTGACATTTTCCTTCTCACCTCAACACTTCTCCAAAACACTTAGTGCGCTCCCATTCTTCTAGAAAATTTCAAGCTGTCAACGCAGTTGAAATTGAGCCCGCTACCGAAAGTGTTTGACGCGAAATGTGGTGAGAGAGTCTATTGCAAAGATTTCCCGGTCTCTCTAAGTGAGCCGATTTTATTCGCCTCCCTTGAGACCAATTCTGGTGCGAATGCGGCCTGCATGCATTCCCGCCTTCACTAAGCAGGCAAGGATCAAAAACATGAAAAAGAAAGAAAGTCCCCTGGACGTTCCGTCCGCGCAGTTTTCCGCCCTTCATCCCGCTCTGGCTGTTCTCGAAACCGCAATGGGCAATCAGAAACACTTCGTCGAAGAGGCAAGTCGCTACAGCGATCAGGTCACGCGATTGCTCCAAGCAATTGATGCCACAGCGTGGTCTGGCAAAATTGAAGCCGCCATGAACAACGAGGACGAACTCGCTCGCCTGCGCATTTTGTACAACGAAGAAGCCCTCAACTTCTTCTCTTCGTACCTGCGCTATAGCGAAAAGCGCTCGAAGATTATGGAAGGTCGCTCGGTCATCTCACACGCCATTACCGAAGCATTGATCGCACACGATGCCATCGATGCCAAAGCGCCGGATGCCTGGCTGAAGCCAATCTTCAAGGCTCGCCTTCTAGTCGCCCATGGTTTGCATCGTGCAGAGGTCACCGGCGGCGATGGACTTCCGAGCCCACATGATCTGCCTCTCAAGCGCGTCAAGCAGATTGCTCAGTCTCTCTTCAAGCAATTTGCCGAGCTGCTTCCTGCCCACATGCGCAAAGGTCGCTACACAAAAGATCTTGTCGTTCACGGTCGCTCCATTCAGAGTTACCTTAGCAACGACGTCGACTTGCGTAGGGTGTTTAGCGTTGAATTCGTGATGGGCGGCGAGAGCAAGTATCCGGCCAGCGCACGGCTTGCCCGTCTGCTCGCCGATACGCAAATCGCGATGGAGGCAGCCTACGAGGCAGACCGTGCCCTCAAGTTCGACCAGAACGGTCACGTCAATGAGCGTCAGCACGCCAACCGCATGCTCGACTTTCTGCAGCGCGACAATCCCACTGCAAAGAATACTTGTGGTGGCAATCTCGAGCAGCAGGTC
>JACMKL010000706.1 GCA_014380105.1 Candidatus Melainabacteria bacterium | reverse complement strand
TTTATCCGAAAATTGCGGAGAGTGCGATCCCTGAGAGGTTTTGAGTGCATCCGGGCTGGTAACATTCTTGGACGTGTTTTTCAGGATTTAAGATATGGCAACATCAACCAAAACGCCCGCCGCCACCCTTCAAATAGATGGCAATCGTCTAACCCTCGAAGATGTAGCCCGCGTGGCTTATAGCGGAGTGCAAGTCAAACTTTCCGCCATGGCGACAGAGCAGCTTTCCAAGAGCCGCGCCGTCGTTGAGAAATTCCTGAAAGAAGGCGCCGTCGTCTACGGAATTACGACGGGCTTCGGCAAGTTTAAAGATGTAGTTATTCGCCCTGAAGATGCCTCACAATTGCAGCGCAATCTCCTGCTCAGCCACGCTGCTGGTGTAGGTGAGCCGTTCGATATTCCGACAGTGCGCGCAATCATGGTGTTGCGAGCCAACGCTTTAGCGAAAGGCTATTCCGGCATCAGGACCGAAGTGGTCGACCTTTTACTGGATATGCTGAACAAAAATGTTCACCCCTGGGTTCCGGAAAAGGGTTCACTGGGCGCGTCCGGCGACCTCGCTCCGCTATCTCATTTAGCTCTGGTGTTAATCGGCGAAGGTCTCGCCTATGTCGAAGGCGAGCTGTTACAGGGGAAAGAAGCGCTCAAGAAAGCTGGTCTAAAACCAATCGAATTGTCTGCCAAAGAAGGACTTGCGCTTATAAATGGCACTCAAATGATGTCTGCGGTAGGCACTTTGACTCTTCTGATGGCTGAGCAGCTGGCAAAAATTGCCGACATCATAGGTGCCATGTCACTGGAAGCGCATCTCGGGTCTGAGAAGCCATTCGCGGAAGTTATCCAACAAGTCCGACCACACCGCGGACAAATGAAATCTGCTGCAAATCTAAGACGTTTGCTCGCTGAAAGCGAATTGATCAAGAGCCACACAGGCTGCAATCGCGTGCAAGATGCTTACTCGCTGCGCTGTATGCCACAGGTTCATGGCGCCTCACGCCAGGCTTTCGAGCACGTGCGCCAGGTGCTCGAGACCGAAATTAATTCAGCCACAGACAATCCTCTCGTGTTCGACGGCTATGCGCTTTCTGGTGGAAACTTCCATGGGCAGCCGCTCGCGCTTGCATTTGATTACATGGGCATGGCGACAGCAGAACTGGCAAATATTTCCGAGCGTAGAGTTGAAAGGCTTTTGAATCCAGCGCTTTCAGACGGATTACCGCCATTTTTGACTCACAAAGGCGGGCTAAATTCCGGGCTGATGATCACCCAATATACCTCTGCTGCCCTGGTTTCAGAGAATAAAGTGCTCGCTCATCCTGCTAGCGTAGACTCAATCACAACTAACGCCAACCAGGAAGACCATGTGTCCATGGGCTCTATAGCGGCAAGAAAAGCTCGCACCATCATGGAAAATGTCAGAAAATCACTTGCAATTGAGCTACTGTGCGCTTGCCAGGGACTCGATTTCCGCATTGGAAATTGTGGCGACGCAATTAGCCACGAAACCTGCGACTCACCATCAGTTGGCTTGGCGCCGGGCAAAGGAGTGGATGCCGCCTACCGATTGGTGCGCGAATTCATTACTCATATGGATGAAGATAGAGAAATCCACTATGACATTACAAAGGCCGAGAAGCTGATCGAAAGCGGAGTTCTTCTCGATAGAGTCGAATCGGTTTTAGGACCACTCGACTAAAGTCTCGGCATTGGCAAGCCATCTTTTAAAACATCAACATGCCCGCTGCCTTCGCAGGTAGGGCATTTGCCTTTGTTGATGGGAATGCCTTTCTCATATACAACCAGGTCGCCAATGTGAGCGTCACTCCACGAATATCTTCCGTTGGTGCCTGCTGGAAAATCCTTCCAACGGTGTCCACCCTTGATGTACCAACCACCATCGGTAGCTTTGATGCAAGTGGATGGACATACGCCATTAAGATGACAGCGCAGAGCATCGGCAGTTGCCTGGCAAGAGCGTTTCAAAGAAATGCTATTTTTTGCATATTTTGACAGCCAATCAAATTCTCTAAAGGCTTTTGTATAGAGCTTTTGCTGTAAGAAACAATGAGCAAGGCACAAGTGAGTATTAATATCAGCCTTTCCGCTCTGAATGATCTTCTCGAAGGCCTTTTGGGCGAGTGCAAATTTTCGCTGTTTGAAGAGTTCGCCTGCGGCAGCGTATTCGGCAGGAACTGGACGCTTGTGTGGCTCCATTGATTCAACAGTTTGTTGAACTTCAACGACTGCGGCCGCGTCGGCAGCGGGTGCAACTGCAGGAGGAGCAACTGCAGAACTTGCTCCGGGAGGATTAACCGGAGGCGTGGAGGTCGTTGAGCCGGTGGCGGCGGAACTTGTTGAGCCGGAGGCGGCGGGAGCAATTGGCGAGACAGAAGCGGCTGGGGTTGTTGGTGAAACAGCCGGCATGGTTGGTGCAGATACGGAAGCTGGGGGCACTACTGGAGTAGATGGAACTTCATCCTTGACTGCCGAAATCTCCTTTCCGTCCATCGACTGGACCGATACGAATAGAAGACAAGCCACCAGAGCAGCATATCGAGATCGACTCATTAAAACCTCCAGCAAACGCCAAATTTCGCACATCTCTTATGCGCTATTCCTACAAATATAGATACCTCGTCGAAAGAATTTTGAATTGCGGACAACTTTATCGGAATGCTGCAGTAACCTTCCACCGGGTATACTGCGCCGAGATGACGACTCAATCAGACGTAAAGCAAAGCAAAATAGAACGGGCTCTGAAAATTCTGGCCCTATCAGTTTTCACGGCCTGTGTTGTCCTCACTTTCCTTGCCGAATGCGAACGTGCGAATTGGACACTCTATCTCGTAGCACAGTTGAGGTTAGAGCTCTTTGCGCTATCGATTTTGACTGCAGCAGTCTTTGGAGTTTTGGAATATCCAAAGAAGTTGATTCTGATTGTCACAATATGCGCACTGCTAAATGGGCGCCAAATTATTCCACTCTATTTTCCGAGTGGGAATAAATTGCCAACCAATGCTCAAAGTTTGCGTGTTTTACAGATAAATCTGAATTTTAAAAATCAGGAATTTCAGAAAGTAAGTTCTTATATTCATAAAATCAATCCGGATGTCTTACTAATTTCGGAATTAACACCAACTTGGGTAAAAGCATTCCAAAAATCATTGCCCGATTATCCCAATGTGACTTGCGTGCCACGCGAAGATACGTACGGAATAGGAGTGTACAGCAAGTCAAAAATAGAGAATGCGAAAGTAGAATACTTTGGGCCAGCTGGGCATCCTAGCGTCACAGGAACTCTCGGTGGTCTCGAAAAACCAATCACCATTTTGCATACACATATTCAAGGTCCAGTGAAGGATCATTTTTTCGAGTGGCACCGAGAGCATTACGAGAAAATGACCATGAATGTTTTGACGATGAAAACACCACTGCTTGTAAGCGGTGATACCAACTCAAATACTTGGTCCTACTTGCTGAGCGATTTCCTACAAGCGACAAAATTACTAGATTCCAGACAAGGACGGGGTGTTCAACTAACCTGGCCTGTTCCTGGCTATTGGCGACAGTTTCCTTTTACGGTTCTCGCCATTGATCACTATTTTGTTTCACCAGAAATAGTCGTAGTCAATCGAAAAATCGGCGAGGATATCGGCTCAGATCATTTTCCCGTTTATATGGAATTTGGTCTTCAGTCTCGAACCGCTTCGCCCAAACCGCGATAACCGAT
>JACMKL010000705.1 GCA_014380105.1 Candidatus Melainabacteria bacterium | reverse complement strand
ATCTGGCAGTATAGAAAAAATAAAACCGATTCGACTGAACATCTTTAATAATACTTCCGGTCCAAATTGATAAGTCATCCCAGGCACCGGGGGCGCCAGCGGTAAATGCGCTGCTATTTGTACATTCTCGCCAACCGTAAGGGCTGAGAAGTGCATGTCCTACGTAGGAAAGATCATCTTTGAGGCGGTCGTTATATTTGCATTGCTCGTGACCAGCTGTCAGATAAAACACGTGCAATTCTTCGCCTTGGCGAGCGAACCAGAAATCCCATAAAAACTTATTTTCCGGACTCCATGGCACTTAGAGAATCTCCTATCAATTTCTGAAAACACGAATCATAGAAGATCTCGAAGTCACCGTCATCTGTATGGTCACATCTATGACCACTTCGGGCATTTGCCGAAGTGTAAATCCTTAAGATGATAAGATTGCGGCAGTAGATCCATACTGGAAATTTGTTTTGACCCAAAGGACGCATAGAAAGGCTGACTCTGATGGCTAAAATACTAGTCGTTGAAGACGATCAGGACTTGACTACTATGATCCGCGATCTGCTTGTTTATGAAAAGCATACAGTCGAGATTGTTCATTGCGGTGAAGATGCCCGTGAGCACTTGAAAATGTCTAATTACGATATATTGATCTTGGATTGGACGTTACCGGATGCAACTGGAGTCGAAATACTAAAGGACTTCCGTGCTGCCGGTGGTTTGACTCCGGCTATATTTTTGACGGGACGCTCTGCAGTTGCCGACAAGGAAGTAGGCCTCGATTCCGGCGCAGACGACTACCTTACCAAACCGTTCCATATGAGAGAACTTTCAGCAAGGGTGAGAGCACTTCTCCGAAGACCGGCAAGATTTGTTCATAAGACTTTAAAAATCAGAAATATAGAACTTTTCCCACTTGATCACAAAATTTTGCGTGATGGTGTTGAAGTCAAGCTGCATCCTAAAGAATTCGCCCTACTAGAATTTTTAATGCGACATCCCAGTCAGATTTTTAGCGGAGAGGCTCTCCTTAGTCATGTTTGGCGCTCCGATAGTACGGCGTCAATTGATACTGTCAGGCAATCTCTGGCTAGATTGCGGCAAGGGATCGATTCTGAAAAGTCCAATCCTTTGATACGCACTATATATGGTGTGGGATACAAGCTTGAGCCTTGAGCATCTGTCTTTCTGGTATTTGCTAGAGCCGGCTTGTCATGTGTTTGTTGGAATTAGGCTTCACACTTAAATTTAGAAATTCGCATTTCATTTTTCCGCTTTGCTGAATTGTCAGAAGCGGGACTTATTTTATTGCGGCTTGGTGAATCGGCATTCACTTGTGGTCGCAGATTTGACCAGCAGTTTTCGAAGTCTGAGGAAGTAGTATGGTTTACGAATTTGGTATCAGGCTCAGAGGTTCGATCGGAGATGGCCGCGATGGTATAGAGCAATTTGTCGAACAAGCACAAAGTCTTGTATTGAATCGACTTGCTCCCGAAAGTAGCTGCTTTTTAGCTACCAATGAATTGGGTCACATACGCCTACTCATTTCGCTCAACAAAGCTGTTCCTCCACTTTCTGTAGACCTCCTTCCGAACGGGCAAGTAAGGCTGACTGCAAAAACTGCTTTTGCTGGACCCGGCTATCACAAACAAGTGATTGAGTTAATCAAAAAACTCAAGATCGAAACGCGAATAGTTTGGAATTCAGTAGAGGCTTGTGAGCAAACAGGAGACGATACCGGATACTTTCAACACCAAGATACTCAAAGACTCGAGTTGTACTATTTAGGTTGGCTTCAAACACTCTGTCGTGAAGCGAGCGAGAATTGTAATCCAGACGCTGTGCCGGAGACGAAATGGTTTGCTAATCCTGCGAATTTATCAGATTTAAGCAATGCTTCTGGACTGCGTTTTTTGTACCAGTCTGAAAGTAACATAATTGGTCTAACTGGACCGCGCAATATTGAGTGGGCCGTCCGCGTACTTATCGACCCTCAATCTGGTTTAGACTTTTTCCCCTGCTGGTCTGATTTCTATGCAGACATGCGCTTCGGAAGCGCTGTCAATAAAATGCTTTTCGAAACGTCTTGGCGAATTCCCATAGATAGGAATGAGGTAAATGAGCTTTTGACTATTTCCGCGTTGTTAGAGGATGCTTTTGGAGTGGATCCAAAACGCAATTTCCCCTGGCAAGAATGGCGCGAAATAAATGATTACCTTATTCAACAAGGTGTCACTGTCGCTTGTCGCGAGTTAGTTGAGGAGCGCGCAGGCTTAGCTTGTGGAAAGCCGACACTTGGCTACAGACGGGAAAATATCCGAGTTTTGAGCGGTAAGTGGTCGCTTGAATTGCCAGGACATTTTGTTTTTCGCTTTCTCGACAGTGGAAGCATTATCGAATCGCGCTCTGTGACTGGACCGCTAAGGACTGCTCGGTTTGTCACACCCAAGACCTATTGCCGTTATGGAGTAGTAACTGGGCAAAAAGCGGAAGAGTTGATTGAACTCTTCAGTCAATCTTGTACTGGCTCATCAGAATCAACTAGTCGCAACAGTGATGGTGTTTGTAGAAAGGTCATTGTGAATCGACTACTGTCAGGCCGAAACGACTTTTATCAAGTAAGCGTTTTCGCTGCTATTGATGGTTCGATTGCAGTCTTGAGTATTCTAGTAGAAGGACTGGAGCAGTTATCTTGGGTCCGTAAAGTAGCTAAAGCTCTCTTGCCGATTGACAAACTTCCAACCAGTGTTAATCATGAAATGACCTTAGAAAATGAGCTTGAGTTCGCTCCGAGAGAATTTCTGGAAACTCAACGATATCTGACTCTGTCACCCGCGTCGATTAATATGCATAATTTTTCAACCGTAATTTGAGAATTGCTTTTTCGACCAAAACTCTTTTGCCAAATAGTAGGCGTGGCGAAATACAATATCTAAATGGACTTCTCACTCACCTTATCTCAAAGAGCCTTAATTCTCGTCGCTATTCCGCTGACATTCGAACTCACCATAATGTTCGTTTTGACAGATCTACTTCGTCAAGCCGAGCATGAATCTCAAAGACAACGCTATTCAAAATCGATTGTAGCAACAGTTGATACCACTCAAATTCACTTTTATGAGTGCCTTCATAATCTAATCAGTTATTACTCTAGCCGAAGTAAAAATTTCCGGAAAAAATTTGTAGAAGTACGCCGGGAATTCGAGGGCGATCTTTATCAGTTGGAGGCATTGCTTGCTGCTAATGCTTCTAGAAAGAAACAGTTAGAGAGTGTGTCCGTTGCCAGAGTGGATGTTTTGAAAGCGCTGGATGGTGTCTTTCGGAGAGTCGAACAACCGGTCGACGATATGTCTTTCCAGCTTATGGTCGGCTACGAACTCAACAAGGATATACAGAAAGTCATCAATCGTTTTGCTGACCGAATGGTTTTGATCGCCAAAAACGAAAAGAGCCAATACTCCAAAGATACGGTAGGAGAACAGGAGTCGCGCAGGCGAATATTTGAGTTTATAACGCTAGGACTTGTAGGCAATATTGCTATAGCCGGTTTGTTGATGTTTCACTTCAATCGCACGACTACTAAGCGCTTCAAGATCTTGCGCGAGAATAGTGTCAGGCTTTCTAGCGGAAGACCGCTCTATGAGCCTATGAAAGAGAACGATGAATTAGGCGAACTCGACAGGCGTTTTCACCAGATGGCGGCCACATTGTTGGAAGCTTCTCAACGAGAAAGAGCTGTCCTAGACAATGCCAATGATGTGATTTGTTCTCTCGACAGCTCGCTTAACTTTCAAGCGGTCAATCCGGTTGTGCAAAAACTCTGGGGATACACTCCTGAAGACGTTATAGGACGGCGCTTGCTTAGCATGATCGATGAAGAGCACAGGACTATAATTTCAGAAGGAATGCTTGGCGCCCGCTCGCAGAATGAAGAAGTAAGAATAGAGGGACGCCTTAGAAAGAGCAACGGAGACCTCATTGATATAGTTTGGTCAACCCGTTGGTCAGAGTCAGAACAAGCATTTTTTTGTGTTGCCCATGACGTCTCAGAGCGTAAAGCGGCAGAAAACCGGGTTAGAGAGAGTGAATCTCTAATTAGATCTTTAGTTGCGAACATGCCCGTCGGTCTGATCACAATTGATAGCGAAGGCATAGTTCAATCGACAAATCCTACCATCGAAAGACTTACGGATCAGCCAACGGACTATCTCATTGGACAGGACTTGAATGCTCTTTTCGCGTCACTGAATACATCAGACGGCCTTAAACAGGATACAGCTCTGGAAGCTCTCTTAAGGCTGGCGGGAGAAAAACCACTTGTAACTGAGCTCAATCGCAGGGACGGTGATTATCTGCCGGTTGAGATTTCCGTGGCGCCATTTGGGTTTGGAACGGGGCAACTGCATTTGGTTATGGTTGTCGACATTACTGAGCGGACAAAGGCTGATCAACTGAAAAGAGATTTTGTCGCGATGGTCAGTCACGATCTTAGAACACCACTAAATTCCGTTCGAGGGTTTTTACAGCTGGCCTCAATGGGCACTTATGGCGAATTGACCGAGCAAGGAGGGCAAAGGCTCGAATTGGCTGAGCGAAATCTAGAAAGATTGCTAGCTCTGGTGCGAGATCTTTTGGATATCGAGAAACTTGATTCAGGAATGATGGAGCTCAATTTGAGGACCAACAGTGCTCAGGAATTGATCACAGCTTCGCTCGACTCTGTTCGCGATTTTGCTGAAAGTGAGTTTGTTGATTTGATAGTAGATATTGAGGATGCTCAGATAATTGTCGATGGCGAGCGGATTATTCAGGTGCTCGTCAATCTTCTATCGAATGCCATAAAGTTCTCATCACCTCAGCATCAAGTTATGGTCTCAGGTGCATGTGAGGATTCTGATTATCTATTCAAAGTTGTAGATTTCGGACCCGGAATCGCTGCCCAAAGTCGAGAAACTGTCTTCGAACGTTTTAAACAAGTTGGAATAGATTCCGCTAAGCGCAAAGGTTCAGGTCTGGGTCTGGCAATTTGTAAAGCGATTGTTCGTGAGCATCGAGGCAAAATCGGTGTTGTATCTGAACTCGGTAAGGGCAGTGAGTTTTGGTTTAGAGTGCCGCTTAGACCCGTATCCTAAGTCTTCTCGAACCTCGCTGCCTTTATGCGTTTTTCTTCTCTTTCGCAGGCTCTTCTTTTTTCGCGGCTTCACTATTATCAGTTACTTCAGTTTGTGACTTGTCTCCAACGTAGCGAAGGAAGACAGCCTTATCGTCATAGCGAGAGTTTTGGTTGTGGAACTGGTAACTGGCGTCGTTTGTCTGTGTAATGACACCGCCATTGTTGCTAGTGACTACAGAGATGTCACCATATACGCTATCATCCTGCGCAGCCGACGGAGGACGAACTATGATATCGCCCCTGGTGGCTTGATTCTGGGAGATTTCTACAAATTTCCCGCTACTTTTAAGTGGTCCGAGCATGTCCCAGCCGTTTCCAGAGCCCATGAATTCACCAAGTCCAGCGTCTCTAAGGGCTACTTGAACTGCAGCTGCGCACCTTCCTGTACCTGCCATGTTTGCGTCTTGGACTTCGATCGCATCGGCAAGGCGAGCATTGAAACCCGATGCCGCAGGAGCTTTCGCTGTCAAGCTGGCAGAATTTTCAGAAAAGTTTTCCTCGATTCTGGCAAATCTTTCAGCATATTGACCACCGCGAGCAGAATCATTCATTTGCTTGCCTTGATCACCATCGGCTTTTCCAATAGACGCGGCTCTGGTGGCAGTATCTTGTCCATATTGATTGGAGACATCAACAAAAACAGCCAGTTCTGTTTCGCCTGTTAAACCAAGATCCATTCCTGTTTTTACTTCTCTTTTCACCCAATCTTCAATCAGGCGTGTTTGTACTTTCTGGTATTCAGGATCGGCTAGAGCTGCCTTCATACCTTCAGTCATGCCCGGGCTATTTGCAAACTCTGCGGAACTCATGTTGTTGATTTGATCTGGTGAGTGACCCTTAAAATATTGTTCGAACTTTTGAGGATCTTCTGCTTTCCAGGCGTTGAGAAGTTCAGGCAGAGCACCGCCAGCGTGCCATTGTCTGAGTCCTACAGATATTCCACCGTTATCATCCGGATTAAAAGCGGTGAATTTTGGTGTTCCATCTCCATTGAGAGCACCTTCATTTGCCATCAATGTTTTCACTAACTTATCGACGAACGGACTTTCTCCGAAGTTTGGTGCTTCGCTAGGAACGCTCCAGCTGTTATCTTCACCCCCGCCGCGATAATAGGATTCAGAATTTGAGGGCAGTGAGCCTCCGTAGTCGGGCGAGTATCCATTGCCCCCTCCTGAACGGTAGTCCCCTTGCCAGCTCGGGCTAGCCGATTGGGCTGGAGGCTGCTCAACCGGGCTGGAGGCTTGATTAGGATTGGATGAAATTGGTGTGGGAGAGGATTGACCTTCTGGAATAAATGGTTGAGAGTCAAGAATTCCCTGCATCCATGCTGGAATTTCTGTACCAGGATGATTTTTGGTCCAATAAGAAATGAGATCTTTTACTAATTGTTTGAGATTTTTGTCGGCGTTCTTGATGCTCTCTGCGAGGCTTTTATTTCCAGTGTCAATTTCTATATTTAGCTTTCCGTCTGCCATCGGGTCGCCGTCACCGACTTTGACCAGTTTGGGCTTGCCATTCTCTTCAACGATTTTATAGTCCGGTTTTTTTCCTGAAGCAGCGTTATCTACCGGCGTTGAGAAATTTAGCGCACCAGGACTCTCTAAAGCTGTTCGCAGCTCTTTCCCTTCTGGTGTATTTACTGAAGGCAACGAACCCTCGGTTGGTGCAAATGGACTTTTGAAGTTTAGAAATTCAGGATTCTGCTCTGAAGAGGAATTTCTCTCCGGCGACCGAAAGAAATTGAATGCCTCCGAGTTGCCAAGCTGCGCCTGGAATGGACTGCTGACTTGCGGTGTAAACGCTATCGGCTCTCTAAATTCGAAACTTGTTGCCATCTCTTATACCTGTGTCCCCACAGTAATAAGTGTGTAGGACATTAATGACAGGAAGATCACAAGGCGGGTGAGCAATCCAATTTCTTTTTACGAGGCGCGATTAGCTTACATTTTGATGCCGACATCGTGTCTAATAAGTTAATGGGTGGACGTTTCGAAATTCTGTGGTTATTTCTTTCTTTTGCGGCAGTGTCAATACTGCTTTTCGCAAGCGTCCTTGGCTTTCTAAATTTTTCGGCAGCAGCATATTTTGCAAGTAAAACCGGTGCATCGCCAGACACGCTGTTCTTGACTTCAATTGGTCCAGCCATTCTATGCGCCATAATCGCGATTTTTTCCATTTTCGATTTTCCTAAAAAGCTATTTGTTCTGATTGGCTATTACTCAGGTCTTGAGCGCATTGCGCGCACCGAAATGATCTGGCGCGACAAACTTCCGGGCGCCAAATGGTTCTGGATGATTGCGCCGATTGGCGAGTTGGCTGATTCTCTTAATTTTCAAAAACGCTATGAAGAAGCTGAAAAGTACTACTTTCAAGTCGCCGAATACTCCAAGATTTCGGGGCTATGGGCGTCAATTTTGGTCGGGTCGAGCCTTGAGAATTACGCTGATAGATTAGCCAAAACGGGGCGTTTGATCGATTATGCCGAATGGAAAGGACGCTTTCGCGGAGCGACTACTTCGCGTCGCATCCTGATTGTTTTGTGGCTATCATTGACCGTCCTGGCCTGTCAGACCGCATTGAAATTCACAGGTCAGAATGTTCAGACAATTGCTACTTCCTGCAGCTACCTTGGTCGTTATGAGCTTTCTGACAGTATTCTCGAATCTGGTTTGGACTGGCTCAAGCGATTTAATCCAGGTGCAAAAGAAGATATTGCATCGCTCAGAATCAAGCTGGCACAAAACAATGTCCGTTGGGGACGCCTTGCTGAAGCTGAGAAAATTTACCTCGAAATTTTTCCGCTGGATAAAATCTTGAGTGGCAAACTTGATAGTGAAATCAGTGGAGAGCCTGGAGTGCTCGGGCTTTTGGAAGAGCTCGGCGGACTGAATTTACGAAAAGGCAATACTGAAAAAGCTGAAGCGATATTTAAAAAGGTAATTCAATTGCGACCGCTGCCTTCCACCAGGCTTGTTCTTTCAGACTTTTACGCCACTGACGGACGTTTCGATCTATGTAAGGAACAGCTGGATCTGGCAATGAAGTCGGTGCAAAATCTTACTGATATAGAAGAGAAAAACCGCCTGGAATTGGCAATTATGGTTCGCTACGGGCGCCTGGAACTGTGTCAACACAACGGTCTTGCCGCTGAAAGCGAATTCAATAAAGGCTTGAGTGCGATGGCAACAGCAAAGGGGCGCGTTGAAGATTTCAAAATTACATTTTTAATTGGTTTAATGGAAGCTGCTCATCAGCAAAGCGATGCGACTAAAGAATTGAATTTTCGTTCGGACGTTATGAAAATGGTCGAGAAAGCGCAAAAAAACCTGCCGCCACTGCGCGCTTCTGCAGTCTGTCACCAGGCTGCTGACGCTCTTGAGCGCTGTGGTCAAATTGCGTATGCCGATCAACTTTTGTTAGCCGGCGCTGACTTAATTGAAAAAGCGACGAGCTCGAAAAATCCCGCCTTATCTGCCTATTATGTAAAACGTGGTGAGATAGCGCTTTTGCAGAACAATCCAGACAACGCTGCGCGTATGGCTGAAAAATCAATGGAATTGATTAACTCACGCGGTATGAGCGCGGAGCATCCGACCTATTTGGATGTTATGTCACTAATGGGTAAGGATGCCGCCAAGCTCAACATGGATAAGCAGGCACTGTCTTTCTTTACCGACGTTTCGCGCGTGATTGAGAAGAATAAAATTGAGCGCATTGACCCTAAAATCCAGGACGCTTTACATCAGTATCTTGATTTGCTCGTAAAGTATAAGAACCAGCCCAGGGCTGACAAAGTGCGTGATTTGCTGGCGAGAACAAAGACAAAGCAAAGCGGTTACAATTAACCGCAACTTAAACTTTTACTTTTCAGGTGGAAAAATTTCGCATGCGCAAACACTCTATTTTGATGCATTCGCTTGCAGCATTATTTATTTTAGTCGCTCCGTCAGCAAATGCTGCAGGCCCTTCAGCAAAAACTCCTGTGGCCCCTGCTGCGGTAGCTGGCGCTGCCAGTGCAACAAGTGCTGAAGTAGGCAAAACAGCACCAGCATTCACACTTTCCGATTGGGACGGTAAGTCTCGCAAACTTTCCGATTTTAAAGGAAAAATAGTTGTGCTTGAATGGTTCAACCAGGGCTGTCCATTCGTCCAAAAGCATTACGACTCAAACAACATGCAAACCTTGCAGAAAAAATATACTGGTAAAGGTGTAGTTTGGCTCTCTATCTGTTCTTCAGCCGAAGGAAAGCAAGGGGCTGACAGCGGTGCCGGTCACAAAAAGACTTTTAAAGAAAAAGGTGCTGCACCAACAGCGGTGCTACTTGATTCGGAAGGAACCGTTGGACGTCTCTATAGTGCCAAAACGACTCCACACATGTTCGTGATCGACGGCAAGGGCATACTGGTTTACGCCGGCGCAATCGATGACAACACTTCTGCCGACAAAGAAGCTGTGAAAACAGCGAAGAATTATGTCGCCGCTGCTGTTGACGAAACAATCGCCAAGAAGCCAGTTACAACCAATTCGACAAAAGCTTACGGTTGTTCAGTCAAATATAAATAGGACCGATTTTTGCGAAACATCGTAAATCGGGCTTGTTATTCGGAGGTTTAAAAATGGGTACGCTCATGCACGAACAAAAGTTGATCGGCACAGTCGAACAGCTCGCGCCTCTGGGCGTATCCGACTTTCCGAAACGTATTGATGCGGGCAACATACTGATGTGTCCGCCCACTTATTTCACGATTAAAGATAGCAAAAACCCTTTTATGGATGGTCAGGTCGGCAACGTTGATGTTGAACTCGCTTCAAAACAGTGGCAAGTTCTTAAGCAAGTATTTTCAGATCTTGGATGCGAAGTCAAAGAAGTGGAACCGCAAGCTGACCTTGAAGACATGGTCTTCGCTGCTAATCAAGTTTTGCCTGGACTTGATGAAAACGGAAAGCCGTTTGTGTTGCTTGGAGAGATGCGTCATGAAGCTCGCCGCAAAGAAGTGCCATGGTATCGCCAGTGGTTTCTCACAAATGGCTATAAAGTAATTACTCTCGCCGACGCTGATGGTGTTGCCGAAGGCGCGACGGTTCCGCGATTTGAAGGCCAGGGCGATGCGGTTTGGCATCCGTCACGAAAGGTTCTATGGGGCGGCTACGGAGCACGCACAGACTTTGAAGCTTATGAGTTGATTGCTTCGCTACTACAAGTTCCAATCTTGATGCTGAAGCTCAATGACCCGCGCTTTTATCATCT
>JACMKL010000704.1 GCA_014380105.1 Candidatus Melainabacteria bacterium | reverse complement strand
TACGAATGCACTGATCGAATTTTTGATTCCAGTTGGCTCCATACTCTCAAGTTTGTCTTGATGATGAGCAGTGCTTCCTGCTCTTTCGCCAGTTTGCCTTCCCATTTATATACCGATTTTATTTGCGGAATAATATTGACGCATGCCACCAATTGCGAATTTATCAGTTCTTCAGCTATCTGGTCTGACGCTTCTTGAGGACACGTCACTAGCGCAAGAACCTCGTCCGACATTATTTAGCTGCGGCTCCTTAAAAGCTCAGTGCCGGCTTCGGTAATAAATTCATCAAGAATTTCAGCGACGCGGCTGAAACCCTCAGCCTGTAAACGTGGCATGCGATAGCGTTTATGCAATTTTACGGCAATTACAGGAACAGCCAGCTCTTCAGAAATGAAATCAATGATTGGCTGTTGAAGCGCGTCATAACTTTCAGTCGCCACCGGCTCCAGTACCGAAAGTTTGTTCTTAAGGCGATTGATGTAGTCCGCGTTCACTGACGGATTTGGTCCGGCTGCATGCAACTGAATGCCAGGAGCCTGATGCCAGGCTGCTCCAACCAGCATTACTACAAGTCCGACCTGCCCGGTTTTTACAACATCAGCCAGGGCGCGCCTGTAAGGTGTTTCTAAATAAAAGCAAGGATCTGCCACACAACAATAATTGGTGGTCAAAGAGTGGCATCCGGTGGAGCGATGCAGGCTTGTGGCGATACTGCCTGTAAACGTATCAGGCTCCTGAAATTCGCCTTCACGCCAATATGCGGTCGCGTGCGGAGCGAGAGCCAGAACAGGCAAGTCACCACCTACAAATTGATAATCTGGTTCGCCGGCGGCAGGAAATTGCTCGTACCTTTCAGCCAAAATTGTTTCGTAATTCATCGCCCAGAGTAGAGGCGATGCTTGCGGTTGTTCTTCCAGCAAATAATTGATAGCGAGATCGATGTCACCAAATCGCGCCTGCGAGTGGGAAAGCACCCATGGGCTAAAAGGAGAATGACCAACCACCGTCACCATTTTTCCGGTGCGATGTGCGTAGAAAATTTCCATGGCAGCGGCATAACTCGGGCGATGCAAATTGGCTAATAAGGCATCGCACTGATCGATTAAATCAAGCGCCCGTTTGACTTTTAGGTCAGTGGTATCGTTGATTAGCTCGATCCCTTCCATACCTTCGAGTTGGGCTAGTTCGGGAAAAGCAAATTCAAGAGGGTTGACGACCTTAAGTCCAAATTTCCTCATTTTATTCATCGCAACAGAGCGCCAATCGAGCGCTGCGCCCTGATTAACGAGCTCGCTCGGTTCTAATGTTCCGCCTGTCAGGTAAATTGAAGACAACATGTTGCCTGTACTCCCCTGGTACTAGTGAGGCGACTTCTTCAAGGGGTAAGAAGTTCCGAAGCTTGAAACACCAATCATACCGGGCATAAAACTAACGCTTATAATTTGTGTTGCTCTCTATATACCACAGGAGCGCATTCTTTCGCTTTTCCGTCATTGATAGTAGTGGCAATGCGCCAGCTAGACAGGCTATATCAAGTTGAATCCAGAGCTTACATCGGGGAGATACAGATTGAATCAATATTCCAAAAAGCTCAGAATGTCCCGCGAGGACTGTCATTCGACGCCAGCTACCGGGCGGATGTTGATCAGTGCTCTCGCTCTTTTGATTCTCTTCCCTACTGTGCTTTCCCTCTCTGGCTGTGCGCAGGGGCAGATGGCTGGCGGAAGAAGACAGTCAAGTTATCACGGACAAGACGAGCAAAACGACTTCAGCAATCAGCAGCAACAGAGTCAACAGTCTTACTCTCGGGACACGGTTGGATCGGATGCGCCCGCTATAAATGCACAGGCTCAGCAACTTATTAAGGCGGAAATTACTTTTACTGCTCCGGTGAAGAAGGTCTTGCCACCTGACACGCGCGGTTTGCCCCACCAGAAGTTTTTGCTCGAACTATCGAACGGCACAACAATCCTGGTCGCGCACAATACGCGCATGGCGCCAGAAGTGCCAATTTCTGCCGGCAGTTTTGTCACTATAAAGGGCGAATATATTTGGAACCAGAAGGGCGGATTGATGCACTGGACGCATCATACAGATACGCCCAATCATGAAGGCGGATATATCGATTTTAATGGCAAACGCTACGAATAGAGCTAAACCCGCTTGTTTAGACCTATTTGCCGGTCATCATGTTGGCGATTTTCGGGTTGAGAAACCATTTTAGAGTGCCTGGCCAGGATGGTGGCAGGTCTTGAACATCCACCCGAATTACTGCTGCCTTTTTGAATGGCAACATCACTTCCGGACCGGCAAGCATCAAATCAGCGGAGATTCTGCCGATATCGGGCTCGTGTCCGACTAAAAAAATTTCTTCGAATGGTGGTAATTTTTTGAGGTTTTTAAAAACCTCGCTAGCGGTGCCACCAGGGGCAAGTCCATCGGCGATTTTTAATTCGCCGTCAATGCCGAGCACTTCCTGGATAATTTCAGCGGTCTGGCGAGTGCGCACCAGAGGGCTACTCACAATAAAGTTCGGCCTGGTATTCATTTTTTTCAGGGCATTGGCAACACTACGCGCCTCTTGTCGCCCTTCTTCGGTAAGTGGACGTTGTGAGTCGTTAACGATTGCGCCGCCTAGGCGTTCGACTGCAGATGCATGTCTCATCAAATAGATTTTCATGACCGATCATTTTACAGGACTGCCGACGTAAGATTGTCGGATGAGTGATGCAAAACCACGAATACTTGGTCTTGACATTGGTGATGCGCGAATTGGTGTCGCCATTTCTGATCCCTTGCACTTAACTGCTGCAGGCATCGTTGCGGTTCATCGAGTCAATATGGCTAAAGATCTGGAGGCGATTAGAAAAATTGCCGAGGAAAATGAAGCTGTCGAAATCGTAATCGGCTTCCCTTTCAATATGGATGGAAGCGCCGGATCTCAAGCCGAGAAAGTAAAATCGTTTGGCCGCAAATTAGAGCGAAAGACGCGATTGACAATTACATATCAGGACGAACGTTTAACCACATTCGGTGCCATAAACGACCTTGTAGAAGTTGGTATAAAAACAGGTCAAAATCGCGATCTTGTCGACATTCAGTCTGCGGCAATTATTTTGCAAAGATACCTTGATAAGAAAGAAGAGCGACCACCCTCAGTTTGAATAAAGGATAATTTGACCCCCCTCAATCGTCTCCTTGGTTCTTTCACTAATAGCTGGCCCGGCTCGAAAGAAGAAGATGCTGACAAAAAACAACCTTCAATTGCTTTTGTAGAAGTCCTTGCAATGGGACTACTGACTGCAGGCGCTGCACATCTTCTCAGCGTCTCTGTCAATTGGTTAGGGGCCGAGAGAATTTCTCTGTCGCAAAAAATTGATTCGCCGTGGGTATTGCCATTGTTCGGATTGGTGGGCGGCTTTTTATGCGGATTGATTGTCAAATATATTGCACCTGAAATTACAGGCAGTGGTATACCGCAAGTAAAATCATTTTTGAAAGGCAAAGAAGTGCGAATGAATTTTCGCTCTCTGGCTGCCAAATTGGCAGGAGGGATTCTTGCATTAGGTTGTGGAATGCCGCTCGGCCGCGAAGGTCCAACAGTTCAAATTGGCGCATCTCTGGCGGGCATCTTTGTCTCCTTGTTGTCTACAGGTGAGAAAATAAAGCGACACTTTATTGCAGCAGGGGCAGGTGCAGGTTTGGCAGCCGCATTCAACGCACCGCTTGCGGGAGTAATCTTTGTTGTTGAAGAGCTTGTTCGTGAAGTGTCAAGTACATTCATTGTCACGGCGGGTCTTGCCTGCTTTGCTGCTGCCACTCTCTCTCAGCTTTTGAGTACCCATACACTTGATCTTCGATCTAATTCTGAATTCCCACTCTGTAATTTTCGTTTTGACGATATCCCGTATCTCATTTTGTTAGGTATCGTATGCGGTGCGCTTGGTTCTCTCTTCAACTGGTTGATTATTAACGGAATTAAATTGCGTACGAAGGTATTCAAAGATAATTTTCCAGTTACGATCGGTATCGCCGGTTTAGTTTGCGGTAGCCTCGTCACATTTTTGCCGCTATTAAAATAATGCTTGCATCTGCAAATCCTACTTTAGAATTTGCAACGACAGCACTGGCAGTGTCTTTTTTCCTCACTATTGTGGCTTACATCTCCGGCGCACCCGGCGGATTATTTGGTCCCAGTCTCACCATCGGTGCAGCGCTCGGTTATTTCTTAGGTGCTTTTGAACTCGGACCAGCTAATAGTATGGAGCATGTGCCAGACCTGTTTGCTCTTGCCGGCATGGGGGCTTTTTTCACAGGTGTGGCAAGGGTGCCAATCACTGCGACCGTCATTGTTTTTGAGATAACCCGTGATTTCTCACTGCTTCTGCCACTGCTTATCACAACAATGGTGGCATATATGGTTGGTGAGCGAATACAGGCAGGGTCTGTCTATGACCGGCTTACCGACCTTTAGACTATATTTTTGCTTATGACTGAATGCATCGCTTGCTGAGTCAACTGTTGAGGCAATTGAATGATAAACGTGCTGCCGCCCTGAATGTTCTCTGAATATGTAATGTCGCCGTTGTGCGCACGTATAATTTTCCGGCAAACATATAAGCCTATCCCGGCACTTCCACCAATTTGTTTTCCAACGTTGCCCTGGAAGGATTTGCTAAAGATGTTTTCGCGGTCATGTAATTCTACCCCAATTCCACTATCTGAAATTTCAAGTAATAAGGCACCGTGTTTAGATCTGACGGACATTTCTACTGAGCCGCTGTATGGTGTAAATTTGAGGGCGTTATCTAGCAAATTAAGAATTACACGCCGGAGAGCTAATCGATCTCCAAGCACCCCTGCGTCCTTCGCTGAATTTTCAAAATGGCATTTCAGCTGAATGCCATTACTTGAAAACAATACTTTCAATTCTTCTGCACATTCTGCAACGAGATTGTCTATTTTTACTGTATCGAGTGAAAGATTGAGAAGTTCATTTTCACTACGGTGCACATCGATCATACTTTGAACCATGGTAAGCAATGATTTATTGCTGTTTCGTAGAACTGAAAGCATTTGTTCATGACTGGAATCGATTGGTCCAAGCGCCCCTTTGAGCATTGCTTCCAAAGTTCGTTCGGCACCAATCAATGGTGTTTTTAAATCGTGAACTAAGGCTGCCACGAATTCTTCTTTTTGTTGAACATCAGTGTAGCGTTCAGTGGCTTCGATGAAGCTCATGCAAATGCCGTCAATTTTCAGTTGATGATTTTTTTGCGGCCAACAAGAAATATCCCAGTATCTGACTGATTGTCCCTGTTCGCTATCGATAATAATGCGATGATTTTCCAGTTGTACTTTTTCACCGCGCTCTAAAACAACCTGTAATGTGGTCATGTCAAAGTTGCCTAAGACGTCTTTTATTTTTGTTCCGACCAATTCTTTGATGGGAATTCCGAAAAGGTCTTGAACTCTTGTGTTTGCATGACGAATTGTGAGATCGTTGTCGAGGTGAACAACTCCGATTGGTGATAAATCAAGTGAGTTGAAAGTACGCATACTTTCACGCGCATTCGGTGCTTTCGGGTTAGTGGTGCGCGCCGCGTTGACGTCGGTGCAATATCCAACATATCCTATGAAAGTCTTGTCCGGCAAGAAAAGCGGAAAGGCAGATTCAAGGAAACGGACGAATTTCCCACCTTGATCTTCTAATCGCACTTCAATATGCCAGGGAAGTCGTCTTTGTAGGGCAGTGTCGACAACAGCTCGATACTTCTTCAGGTCGATCGGATGTATATGGCGACGCCATCCAAAGCCTCTCTCCTCATCAAAAGTACTGCCTGTGAAATCAAGCCAACGTTTGTTGAAAAATATTCTATCGTCAGCTGAGTCACTGATCCACTGCATGTTAGAGCTGGTATTGGTGAGCGCGATTAGACGTTGAGCCATCTCTAAAGAATTGCGTTCGCTCAATTTGCTGAAAGTAACATCTCTGATAATTCCAAAAACGCCGACCACTTCACCACGCCTATCCAACACTGGATGATAGAAAGCTGTGAAGTACCCAGCTTTTCCTGTCTTGTCATTGTAGAAATATCGATCGCGACTAACAATTTTTTTATTGTTCATTGCTTCAACAACGCGACTAATTTCATCGGTTTTTTGAAGAAAGGAAAAAGCTTTCTCGAAGGAATGACTAACAGCATCTTCACGATTGACTTCGAAGATGCGCTCCATGGCGGGATTCCAGAGGCGAATCTCTTGATTCTTGTCTATTAAAATAGCGCCATCGAAAGTGCTCGTGAGTAATGTGTCACTTATTTGACGCATCAACCACGAACCCGTATCATTTTTTTCAAGCGTTTTGAGGATTGCACGACGCAAAGTATTGGCATCTGACTCGCCTTCAACAAGACTGTCTGAGACACCCAAGTTAATCAACCTAATCGGCGTGGCATCGTCATCGGGAACTTCATTGGCAATCAGTAAAGCGGTCGGACACATCATTCTAATCAAAGAAATAGTCAGTGATGGGTCGGAGGCTAATAACGAATAGTTGATTAGAACGACGTCAAAAAGAATACTGGAAAGCGCTTCCTGCGCT
>JACMKL010000703.1 GCA_014380105.1 Candidatus Melainabacteria bacterium | reverse complement strand
TTTCTGCTTCAGCAAACACCCTTTAATCCACCGGTTGCAGCAACCTTGATGCGAACGTCCGAAAAACATCGGTTTTTCAAACGTCCGCGATCAATTGATTAGCGCGCAGCTGGACGCCGCTTGGGGAGCCAGGTTCGTCCCTTAGTAGGCACTTCGCCAGCCCAGGTCGCACCACCGAAAGCGAGCGCGAAGATGACCAACGAAATAACCAAGGGACTGCCGACAGCAAGACCGCTGAAAAGAACTGCGGCAAGCTTAATCCCAGCCCAGGTACCGGCCCAGAAGCAAGCATACTGCAAGAAGCGCCCCGTTTGGACGAGCTTGAACGTGGAGCGGAAGACGATCGTCAGACCCAGACCGAGCACCATTCCGACGGCGCCAATTAAGATACCGCCACCCAGCAAGCTGAGCACGGAGTTAATTGCGCCGCTGAAAGAGAGCGTCAGGAAAGAGGCACCAACGAAGAAGATCAGCATGTTGAAAAAATGCTGACCCGCATTGAAGTGTGGCGTTTTGAGATTCTTGAACATGATAGTTCCTTTCACCAACAGGTTAGCGAGCAGAGGGCTCCTTCTTATCAGAACCGTCCGCGCCCTGCTTGTCGTTTAAACTGGAAGAAACAGTCTTATCTGCAGCAACGGAAAGAGTGACGGTTGCTGCGGCGAGCTTGCAGCCTGAGCAGTTTGCGCACGCAGCCAGCTTGGTTGTCTTGCTATTGGGCTTACACATAGTTGAATCCTTTTCTATTTCGAACAGAAAGAAGATGGACACGGGGTGCCCATCTCCTTGAGTTCAAGGTAATGTCAGATATTACCCGCGGTGCAGCCAGCCGCCGAATGCAATCATCGAGTGCAAACGTGCAGGAGTTTTCTTACCGGAGAGCAGGTGTTCGACACCAGACAAATCCAGAAGCTGCAGCGAGGCAGGGAGTTCCGGCAAGGACGTCAGACCGCAGTCGGTGATGAACAGCGTCTTCAATCCGGCAGGCAGGTCGGGAAGTTCCTTGAGCTCCTTGCACTCGCGAATGCAGAGCGCAGTGAGCGTCGAAGGAAGCTTTCCAATGCGCTTCAGCGAAGAGCAACGGTTGAGGCTGAGTTCTTCCAAACCTTCCGGGAGATTATCAACCTCGACAAGCGCGGTCGCATCATCAGCCTCGAGACGAGTGAGACCCTGCGGCAACTGCGGCAGGAATGTCAATCCTGAGCAGTAGTTGAGCATCAGTCGCTTGAGCGATTTGGGCAAACCAGGAATTCCCTGGAGTGATGCGGAGCCGTAAAAGTTGATGATCTCGATGCTGTCAGGAAGGGAAATCCCCAGGTCCGACAGATTCGAACAACTTCTCACAGCCAGAGTTCTGACCGAGTCGGGCAGTTCCGGCAGCTGAGTGAGCCAATCCTGTTGATACAGGCTCACAGTGTCGGGGCGGGTGGACAGGAGCTGGTCGAGTGCTTCGCGTGATTCCAATGTAAATCCTCTATCTGGTGGGGGCACGTGCACAATCTAGATTTTTGGCACATGCGAACGGTTGGTAAAAGACAACTTCCTTAGAGCTGACGGCTCGAGAAAGTTCGAATAGGGCATTCTCTTCGATTGGCTGACATTGGCAATCCAGGCTGGTCCGAGTTCATTGCACTTACGTGCGCCAAAACAAATGTGTTGTGGATGTAAAAACGGATGCCGGGTTGTATGAGTTGCCTATGAAAAAATTCAATCGAGAGATGTTTATTCCTATAGCTAAAAACGTCACGGTCGCAACTCAAAAGCGCCTTTTGTGGAGACTATGAATTCAAGTTTGCTATTTTTTTCGTTTTTACAAATAAAATACAGTTCTCATAATTGCCCAAATGCCAATCTGTGCATGGTTTTAAACCTAGCGCACGTAATGCGAGCTGAGCGAACATTTTTTCCAAAATGTTTGAGTTATTCGACAATTTTAGGCAATTTCACTTTCGTACTGTGCGGTGAGTGTTGGCAGTTTGCGAAAGTTTGAAAGCATTACAAGTGAGGTCAACATCGAATTGCGTTCTCCATAATTAGAAGCAGGTATTTGTTCAAGACGCTTCTGCAGTTTTAAAAACGCTAATCGAGTCAGATATCCGTTTGAGGAGGTCAGCCAATAGGCTAGTCCGAAAAAACTCAACGAAAGGAAAGCACCTAAAAACGCAGAATTAAATTCTGGTTTTTGATTTGCTTTGATGATCTTCCTTGCCCTATCAACACATTTATTTTCGTTCAAACGATCATTCATCAAGTGGTAAAGGGCACCCATATCCACCAGTGTCTCTGCCACTTTTGGATGATCGAAACCAAAAATCTTCTCTCGCATTTTAAGTGCATCTTTATAATGCGCAAGACTAGCAGAAAAATTACCCTGCTCGACTTCTAGCTGCCCTAGCTTATTTAACACTTTTCCCCAACCCTGGGAAACTTTGAGCTTTTCCGACAAAAGTATTGATTTCACATAAAAATCTCTTGCAGAAGAAACATTTTTTGACTTGGCATAGAGATTACCAAGATCTGCATAAATATCAGCTACTGGCTCACTTTCGCGACCATAAAAACGTTTGCGAATTTCAAAAAGACTTTGATAAAGGCGCTCGGCGCTGGAATATTTTTTTGCTTTTACGTTAGCGCCGGCGAGAAGTTCCATAGAACCCGCAGGGTGAAAACCAAAAATGGTTGAGACTGGCAGCGATACATAAAGGTTTTGAGCAGCCTTTATTCGACCTGCAGCAGCCAATCCAAAAGGGATGGCATCGACTAGAGAAAAGATAAACGCAAGAGACAGTGCTAGTGGCACCATGATCTTCATAAATTTCCGCAATTGTGAACCAGCTGGAAACGAGTCAATGAGGGTGTTGGCGATAATTTGGCGCGCGTGTGTAGAAACCTGCTTACGCTTGCTCAAACGATAAATCAAAAAAGTCAGATAAACACAGATTTCTACGACTACAGCGAAAACAAGCTCTTGCGAAGGTGCAACGAATGCAAAAATTGTCAAATAGTAAAAGAACACGAAAGCCAGAGAATATCCCAAGATATCCCTGAAATCTTCGGATCTAAAAAACTCCCAAAACTTCGAGATCATTGTGCACATATTCCTTGAAAGATGAGCCTAACATTCCTGGGCTTACAGTCAAGAACATTAGTGGGAGAATCCGCAACTCATGCCCTTCAAGCGATATTCTGGTACTTTCTACTTCTATCTACCGTACTGCTTTAGTAAAGCTAGAGTTTTATCGATCGGCAATTCGTAAGACACATTTCCGTCGCGCCCTATCGTTGTCTGCGCCATGAAAAGTGTGTTTATAACAGCTTCCTCGACTGATTCAGCACATGCCTCAAACAATGGGTTTATGAAAGTTGGGCTGAGTTCGGGAAGTACTAAAATTGCCGAGCTATCACGTCGATCAACCTTCCTGGTTGTCGAAAACGCAATGATGAAGTCGCCACTGCCGTTGTTCGCCAAAGCCCCAGTACGTGCCAATCCAAGGGCAGCTCTTTTAGCCAATCGGTTTAGACCTAAAGGCGAAAGTGGTGCATCGGTCGCAACAACAATGCAAATTGAACCTTCTCGATGGAGAGTCGACATATCCTCCATGAGACTTCTACCGACTGGCACTCCATCAATAAGCAATTGATTTCGTTTGCCATGGTTACAGTTAACGAGAACACCGACAGTGAAATCACCCGCCTCACTCATTACTATTCGCGATGATGTTCCAATTCCACCTTTGTAATTGTATGAGGTCATCCCAGTTCCAGCGCCTACTGCGCCCTCTTCAATCGGTCCGGATCGAGCCGATGAAATTGCTGCAAAAACGTGCTCGGCTTTAACATGACCGCCGCGACTATCGTTGAGAGCACTGTCATCACATTCGGCAATCACAGGCAAATAAGTATCAGCAGTAACTCCTATTTCAGGAATTGAATGCAGCATCCACGTGATCGCAGCATCGTAAACAGCTCCAACAGAAAGTGTGTTGGTGAGAAAAACAGGACCTTCAAGCAATCCTGACTCTGCCATCCAATCCAGCCCAGTCGCGGTGCCATTTCCGTTCAAAACAAAAGATGCCGCAGACAGTCGCTCATTCCAGAGATCGCCGTCGTGCGGAAGAATCACAGTTACGCCGGTTCGTGCAGGACCTTGGCCGGGAACTAGAGCCCCTTCTCCGAAATTTATAGTCGCATGACCTACTCTCACACCACGAACATCTGTGATGGAGTTATTTGCACCTGGAGTGTGAAAACCGATGTTTAACCCAAGTTCTCGCGCTCGTCTACGTTTTGGAAATTCCACAAGCGAACCTCTATCGATTTTCCTTGACTTTACACCACTAAAATCAAAACTTCGCTTCTTGCCATTTATGAAGTAAATCACCCGAGCGAGGCGCTCTTTAAGAAGTCCTAGCAGAGCCGCATTAGCTGTGATTTTCCGTTAACAGCTCTCACTTTAGATGCTCAACATTTTGTCGCTAAGACTGAAGACAAAGACAGGACCTGTGCATTCGGCGAAACAAAGTTGGAAAAAAATTGGTTTTTCTGACACCAGCATCATGACAACCACCTTCTTCTTTACTAGTTGGATCTTTTAAGTTCAAAGCCTCCTTTGTTTCTTCTTTCTCCTTCTCTAAACCAGTTCAGTAAACCTAAAACCCTTCACTCCGCGCGCCTGAACTTGAACAACTCTCTTCATGAAGTTGTTTGAGATCTGACGCCTGCATTCACGACGGAGGGCCTTCGGGCACCGTCAGGGAAGCCTTCCGCTTCCTTTTAACCAAAAGAGAGGTATGTATATGGCACGTAAATGTCAATTCGCCGACCGCAACCTTTGCGCCACTGGTGACCGCATCGCGGCATTGTTCATCGATATCGACGGCACCTGCGTCGTCTGTCAACCCTACTACGACGGCGCTATCGCCGAATTCGCTGCTCTGATGAATCTCTGCAAGCTCGCCACTCCGGCGGTTGCGGCAGACACTCTGAAGCAGCTTTACTACGCGAGCATGCCTGCTCGTGGTTTCGAACGCGGACGCTTTGGTGAAGCTATTGCGGAAACGTACGAAGCGCTCTGCAAGGCGAAGAAGAGAAGGGCTCAGAAAGACATCGTCGAAATCTGCAAGAGCATCGGCAGCCGTGCCTTCTTCCGCAAGCCCGAAGTTTTCGACAACTGCCTGCCCGTTCTCGGACGCGCTCGTCACAACTTCCTGCTGATCGCTGTCACCGTCGGTGACCGTGAGGCGCAGAAATACAAAATTCGCCAGGCTGGTCTGGATGCGCTTTTCGATGAGGTGATCATCACCGATACGGAAAACAAGGCTGAACTCGTTCGCGAAGCGATCAAAGACATGGGCATCGATCCGCAGTTTTCGGCGTTCATCGGCAACAGCATCCGCTCCGACGGTGCGGCGCTTGCCGAGACCAACTTCATCTATCTGCCTCTCGAGCACAGCTTGACTCGCCCTGGCGACAAGTTGCCCGAGAGCCAGTATCAATCTTTCACGGCGAACACCTGGCGTGAAGTCGAAGAACGCGGCATTGTCCGCCTTCGTCGCCAACTTCGCACTGCCATCGAAGGTGTCCCTGTCGGCGACGACAACAACCTTGGCGGCGCGAGCGAAGGTTGCGGCACCTGCAAACACTAAGCAGGAACTGACGACGACGGACGTTAGTCGACCGAACGAACGTTACAAGCGGCTTGGGCTCTCAGTTGTGAGCTCAAGCCTCAAAGTCGCAAGCAAAACGCTTGTTTTTCGTACCACCGGATGGGTCACTCGCGCGACACCATTGGTGGTGCAGCATCAGGAGATAAAACGATTTGAAACGATACGCACAAGACCGAGGACTAATGAGCCGCCGGCGCAAATTTTTCGCCAGTTTTTCACATGGAGGAACTGTCGATTCCGGTGGTCGCTTTCGCAAACGCAAACCGCTTGACTGTGGTCGCACTCAGTGCAAGCTTTGCCATGGCGAAAAACTTTTCAACCGTCCTTCGGTCAAGGATGTTCGAGCAGACGAGCAATTTAACCAGATGCTTCAAAACTAGGTAAGGTCGGCACTTTCTGCTGATTTTCCAAATCCCAAAGTCGCGGAAGCACGCTTTCAGAAATGAGAGCGTGCTTTCTCGCACCCGCCCCAAGGGGGAAACAACCATGTTCAAATTAATTGCCCGCATCGGGCTCACCGCGATTCTTTTCAGCTTCATTTTCCCGTTTTTCTTCGGGGCAAATGTGCACTTCAATGGCAACTTCTGGCCGGATGCAATTTTGTATTCAGCCGTCTTTGCCTTTGTGTGCTGGCTATTCGACATAGTCATTGGCTTCGCCATCAAGGTGTTCGCCATCGCTACATTAGGAATTGGTGCCATTCTGGTGGTACTCTTCATGATTTTCGGATTCTGGTTAATTCCGGCAATTCAGCTGCAAGTTTTCGCCCACTTCTTCCCTGACGTTTTCACCATCTCAGGCTGGGGATCCGCGATACTGGCTGGCCTGGTATTGATGGTCACCAACTGGCTGACGAAACCATCTACGGACAGTTAAGCTACGAAATGAGATTTAGAGCGATTGGCAGCAGAATATACCGCCACTCGCTTTAGAACAAAGGAGAGAAACGCAAATTCGTTTGCGTTTGCAAGGGCGAGAGAATGGCACTGCCAGTGCATCTCTCGACTCTTGTTTTTTAAAACCCCTTACGCCACCTTGTAGTAGGCGATAGATTCTCTCACCTTTTTAGATGTTGTACTGAGTGCTGTCATCTTATATTTGCGGTCTTCCTTTTTTGAGCGTTTCCTATTTTCAGAACTGCCTCTTCTCAAAAAATCCAAATCGGCAGGGGCACAAATATCCGCTCGCAGTGTGCCATTCAAGAAGTATTGATTGAGCCATGACGGTGTCCAGGCAGCAAGTTTTTTGATCAGTTTTTTCTCTGGTCGTTTTAGCCTCGCCATACTTTGAAGGGCTTCGAACTCTACGGAGCTGCTTTTACCTAAGTGCCACAGAGCGACCAAGATACGTCCCACTTTATTCTGCGCGAGGATATGCTTTCGCGGCGCAACTGCCTTAAATAACACGCGACCATGAACGGTTTCAAAACTAGTTGTAGCCCCAACGATGGCATACCGCCCGGCACAGGACTCATTTACCTCTTCATTTTTCTTGTGTTGAACCTTCTGTTTCGGAGACATATTTTTTGTGCTTTTTTTGAGCCCAAACTTTTTAGCAACAACGCAACCGAGACTGACAGCTAATTTAGAAAAAGCTCGCGCTTTGGCTCTCACAATCTCTTCAAGAGATGGAGTTTCGAGTCCAACATCTGCTCGTACAAAAATACCCCTAGCCAGGCGCAATATTGCGCCTTTCAGCGTGAGGGTTTGGAGAACCTTATCAACGGCGCTGCGTTTTCCAAAAGTCAAAAGTTCTCGGGTCGCAAAAATTTGCCCCTCGGGCAATTTGCTGATGTAGCTCCGAACAAAAACAGCTGTTGCCATGCTTTTACCTCCACGCAAAATGTTTTTCTGAATACAGAGAGAAATCAACGGGGATAGTTTTCTGCAAATTTGCCTATAACTCTATAAACGTACAAAAGAAGGAAAAAGTTCAATCTAATTGGAAAATTTCTAAAAGCGCTTCCTAAAATAATATCTTATTTCGCTATTCCGTTATAATCATCAAGCCGTTTTGTATTGATTTACTGTTAGATTGGTAAAAATTCGAATT
>JACMKL010000702.1 GCA_014380105.1 Candidatus Melainabacteria bacterium | reverse complement strand
TGCGCCCTCGGGAATGTGAGACCCATTCCGTGAAGCCGAAGGGAAGTCACTCGGCGTCAGTTGTTTAGGTTGGTTTCAACAGGAGTTTTATATGTTGACGTTCATGTTGTTGCTTGCTTCCGCCTTCATGGCTAAGCTTGAGCAAGTCTTTCTTCCAGCCTGTTTGGAAGCTCAGAAAAAATGGCTTATAGAACATCGATTTCCGTCAGAAAGAGATTGGTTTCGTAAGCTGTGTCTGGAAATTCCAGATGTCTGTCCAATTACACAACTCGGTTTGCCGCCGATGTGCAAGTATAGTCCGCTCTACGATCAATGGTTGCTCATGAAGTATAAAGCCGTTGATTTAGAACACCAAGATGACTACATCAAAATGGCAGCTGCCTCCTTATAAATTGTGAGTGAGTTAATGCCAAGTTGCTCAAAAGACCGCGATTGGCTCCAGCTAGGAGTCTTTAGACTGTTCTCTGATTATGCAAGAGAGCTCCTCCTTACATTTAGTGCTGGTCGAAGGAAATCTCTTGCTGGCAGCAGCGGCTGCTTGGTACCACTTGTGGTGGCAGCCTCCTGCTTTCTCTCTTCTAAACCCCTGAGTCCGACACGCGATGTTGGATGAGGCATAACGTAAGTTATTCGCCGTTCCTCTTTTCCGATTTCTTGCACTTTTTTAGATCTGTTCCACTTTTTTGTCACTCTTTCGTCTTTTAGGCACTTTCCGACCTTTAAGATGTTTCTCTCTGGTCAATCAAGAGCTTCGCCAGCCTCTCATCAGTCTTTTGCAAACTCTGGTTGAAGGCGTGCCACTTGCAGCCGCATCTAATTCTCTCGCTTACTCTTACTCTCTAAAAATTTCTTGATATGTTCTTGTCACATTCGTAATTGTACTATAGACATGTTACTGAGCCAGTTCTGTCCAGGATTTTACAAGGACTGAGAATATGACAGTCGATAATCTGAGTGAAATTCCGCCGAGCAGAAAAATGGCAGAGTTCACGAGTGAAAATTTATCTAGAGAAAACCAGCAAATTGAACCAAGTCTGAACAGTCTTGCGCGAGCTGAACTTCGAACGAGTGATACAAGGGCATTGGAGAACCAAGGTCTCTTGCCTAAAGTAGATATATTTTCTGAAGCAGAAAACGTTTCGAATTCAGGGAAGTCAACGAGTATCAATGAAGCAGAAATACTGCAGAAGCCTATGCTCAGCGGTCCTGAAAAAATAGCAATGCGCGGAGCGGGGGACCTCGATCCTCTATTGATTTCGAAAACGATTCGCAATGACATCGTCTATATGGTTGAAAACCAGAAACGCGGCCCGGAGGCGATTGAAGATTACGTAGAGAGGCGCTTAAATGACCTGTATAAACTAAGTCCTCGCGTCGCCTGGGACACTCAATTCCAGTTGCATGGGACTGTCTTGAATGCTGCGCGCGTGCCCATCGCACAGACATTCCCTAACTCAGTTTTGCATTTGAAATTCGACCGAACTAACCTGCGCTGGCAGGCTGAAGTCACGCCTTTTGCTCCGGTTTTTGATGGCGAAAGAAGAGCAATGATGAGTAACGGTGATCAGTCCAAATCACGTGGAGACAGGTTCGAGCAGTTTAGAAGTAAACTTGAATTCGTCGATAAGTTTCCCTACAGTTTTGGTAAGTAGATATCGTCGTTTGGCTCTTCAACACGAAACCTTGTTTCCATTATTTGAATTATAAGAAAAGTGGTACGTGAAACTTGCTGATGATGGGCGTCTCCATCGAGCCAGTTGCGAACTAAAATGCAAGGATGTCTTTAGTTTCTCGTTACCTTTACTAGGTTGAAATGGTCTGGCGCTGCTGCGATTGTTTCTGTTCTCTATTTTGATAGGTTGGCTTTGCTAGCGCTAAGTGGTCAGATTGCTGGAGATTCGTTGGAAAACTCGTCTGGTATTGATTGATCGTTGATTGCCTCCGTCTTTGATGCAATTGCCATGGCTTGCAAAGTGGGGGCTTCATCTTGTCTACTGAGCATATCTACAGTTCACTCTTCCTCAGGCGCTTCCAACCAACTATCTATCTTGCTTTCACTAAAATCCTAATTCCCATTTTTCTGATTCCACCGGATGGTTGGTTCGGAATTTTTGGCCAGAGATGAGTTGCTGTTTTTTTTGCAAATTTTGTACCTTAGGTAAATCATGAAATTCAACGTCAAGCTAATTTTTTCGGCGGCATTGGCAATCATTTTATTAGTGGTTTTTTGCCCATTCGTGATCATTCCCGGCGGGCATGCTGCAGTAGTTTTTTCCAGGCAGTCAGGTGTTGAGCATCGCGTTTTGAGCGAGGGCTTTCACGCCATCGTGCCACTCGTTGAGCAGGTAATTCCTCACGATGTCAGAACCCAGTCTCTAGTGTTTAAGGATGAAGAGGCGGTCACCAAAGACCAACAGCTCGTCCACACTGACGTGACCGTCAACTACCACCCCATCAAAGATCAGTTGAATCTTCTTTACCAAGAAGTTGGTCTAGATTACGCCTACAAAATCGTCGAACCTACTGTCCGTGAGGCTCTGAAAGCCGAATTCGCCAAGTATCAGGTCAGTCAGTTGCTCGATCAGCGGGGTGCTGTCAGCCAAGCCATTGTCGACTATACAATGACCAAATTGGCTGAGAAACATCTTTTGACAGAGCTTATCAGTCTAACAAATGTGAGATTTTCACCAAACTATCAAGAAGCGGTTGAGGCTAAGCAAGTTGCACTCCAACAAGCTGAAGCTGCCGTGAATAAATTGGAACAAGCCAAGGTAGAAGCTCAGATTACTGAGACCAATGCCGATGCAGAAGCTTATAAGGTAGCGAAAGTTTCTGAAGCACTTGCGAAGAATCCTTCGTACATCAATCTTGAAGCAATCCGGACGCTCAATCCGAAAGCGCAAGTTGTCTATGTACCTCAGAATGCAAACGTTCTGATTCCTGGATTTCAGACGCCCAGCAAGTAGTTTTTGATTGCGCGGAGGCGATCCTTAATAGTCGTCAAAGGTCGTCTCCATTCCCCGATAGCTTAAAGGTAAAAGCTACGCTAGCACGCTGGCGTGATGCAAATCTCGAATATTTGCTCGGGGTCTTCGGCGAGGTGCATTTATCTCATGCATTCCGGACGAAACGTTGTTTCGTTTCTCGCCTCAAACTTCTACCTCTAGAGAAATAGCACCAAATGGTGTCAGGCCTGTCTCGATTTCGATTCGAGCTGCTCATGGCCGCAATACCTTTAGATGTCGGAGATCTGTTCAAATCAACAAATCAAGGAAACTTATGACTGACAGAAATCAAGGTCCTTTCTATACTCGCCCCCTTACCTATGTGTTAGGTATTGGTGGTTTGTTGGGAGTTATTACACTCGCAAACTGTTTCACCATTGTCGATGGTGGTCATGTGGGTGTGATTCGTCGTTTGGGCGCAATTCAGGACACGTCTTTGGCTGAGGGATTTCACACGAAACTGCCCTTTGTCGAGTCTGTCATCAGCGAGGA
>JACMKL010000701.1 GCA_014380105.1 Candidatus Melainabacteria bacterium | reverse complement strand
TCGTGCCTCTAAATGGCAGCCCGGGAAGTAAAATTTCAGTATTTCATCGTACGTTTTTCCATGTTCGGCCAAGCCTTGAGCGCCCCACTGGCACAAGCCAACGCCGTGACCGCCACCGGATGATTTAACCATGACATTGTTGCCTGCGCGCGCCAGTGCATATCTAAGCCCGGGAGCCTTGTCCCATCCAAATTTTTGCCCGATTTGCATCCACAACTGATAGCCGCTCAAAGTCTCATTACGTCCACTTTTGTTTAACTCGACAAGCTCGGGCCGATTAGCCCGGTCCGACTTCAAAACTTTTGGTATATCGATTGCAATTTCTCTGGTGAAACGTTCGAGAGGAATTTGTGTGACCGTCTGTTTGTAGAGTGGAGAGCCCTTGCAGTAATCACAAGGTACAGAGACGAGATACTTGAGAGCAGCGGCTGGCTTACCAAAAACGGCTTCACCAGTGCTTGTTCGTCCTGCACACGAGGCGTGAAAAAATACTCGCGCCGGTCGTCCAGCGTACAAAAGTTTCTGCCCATGAATTTGCCTGACTGCATCAAGCACTTCCGGTCTGACATAATCACTGCCCAAGTAAGCCATCTCTTGGGTTGTGTCGTCCAGAGGTTTTCTCCTGTCGCGCGTTTGAAGCCGAGTAAAAACCAAAACGGCTTGTGCTTTCAAAGCCTCGCGCTTAAACTCGGGAGTTGATTCACTGCCAACAACAGATACAACATAATTGAACGCATCAACATGATTGATGCATTCAAGACCGGGGTGCAAACGGTCTGTGGACCGCCGGACCCTGACGTCGCCTCTATAATGTCTGACTTTTAGAGGATCGGCACCAATGGCTAGCGGTCTGCCAAAATTACCAGTCAGCACTATCTGTGGTGCCATAAGCAGAGTCTTGTAGCTGGCTCGCTCACGTTTGCGCAGAATCACCCCGCGTGAATGCGGAAGTAATTCGCATTCGCCAGATTCAATTACAAATGATTGGGGAAAAACCACTCGGAAGGGCGCTCGTACTGTTAGAACGTCTATTTGTGGTCGGGCTCGAAAGAGCAGAACATTGTAGTCTGATATTTGTGCATGAGCATTTTGACACGCAAAAATAGGGACCATTACCAATAGCAAACTAATTGAAAAGTTCGCAAAATTCATTATGGCCAGGCAGCTGAAAACAAAAATTCTTTCGCTTTTGGTATTGCAGATTCTTGGCTGGTGCCATTTGTGGCGCCCAGGCAGAAAGCGTACTTTGGAGCATCGTAAGGGAAATAGCCCGTCACCCAAGATTGAAATTTCTTGCCATGAGGCGCGGTGCCGGTTTTTGCAGCGACACGCATTTCATATTGAGGATCTATTTTATGCGCAGTGCCTTCTCGAACAGCCATCTCCATTCCCTTTTGCAAACGCGTCCAGGTGAGGTCCGACAATTCAACTTTCAGGCGCGGTTTTCCGGCGGCGTTTTCTTCTGCACTGTGCAAATATGGAATGTCTCCACGATTGGCAATCAGGGCACTCAAACGCAGCAACTGCAAAGCATTGGGATGAAGGTGCGGATTGAGACCAAGCGCATATGTCCAGGCACTTCCACTTTCAGGTTTTGGAAATAGTGCGCTTTTAATTGAGCCGACTGAAGAGCCCAGTCCCAATTTTTTCGCATAATCCAAAATCAAAGTTTGACTGGCTGATTTTGAGACTGTCGCAAAATAAACATTGCAAGACAATGCCAGAGCGTGGACAAGATCGACTTTGCCATGCGCTAACAAACAATTGATCGTCTGACCTTCGATGGTGGTGTGACCATGACAATCAATCAGATCGTTTGGGCTCACTAATTTTTCTTCGAGCAACGCAGCACTTGTGACTAACTTCATCACGGAGCCTGGCAATCCGGCTTCAACCATGAAGCCAGTCGGAAAACCGACCTGACCAGTTTCGAGATCGCTCCAGAAAAATATTGTGCGACCGCCTGCCGCTGCTTTGGGTTTGGACGGTTTTTCAGTGCTATCAAGAACGCCGCCGAGTCCAAACAAGGATTTGATGAAATCCCGGCGACCGACATTTGATGGAGAATCTGACGAACTTGGATCCACTTGAGGTAAGCCCTACTGGCGTTTTACAGTCCCTTCACGATTATTTCACAGCTTTGCAACCTGCGTGCATGTATAAGTTTACAGGTCTGCGTTGATAATGGTGAAAAGTAAACTCGTCTGTGAATTTTCTACGGAGCAAGACGGTGCATTTGGTCGTCTACACCGCCCTTTTGGTCGGCCTATTTTTGAATCAAGCGGCTGGCGTTGACGCGCCTGCTGCGACATCCAAAAATGCCAAAGCACTGAGGCTGAATTACGTAGCAATGCAAACTGTTGAAAATCATTTTCTTCCTAAAAACGAGCGCAAATCAATAGAAGAATTGATCAGGCAATTGGATAGGGCGAAAATTCAGCAACAACCGAAAGGACTGTTTGTAACGCTATACAAGGAAGGGAAAACGCGCGCTTGTTGGGGATCAATCAACCCGGAACACACTGATCTTGTTGCAGGCACGATTCACACAACTGAAAATGCTCTCACAAAGGAGTATCGTTTTCCTCAGGTCAAACGTGGTGAAGTCAGTGAAATCAAAGCCCAGGTAACCATAATCAATTCACTACAGCCGATTAATAGCATAAGCGAACTCAATCCGCTCCGACATGGTCTCATGGTCAGACAAGATGGTCGTGGTGCGGTTTTGTTGCCAGGTGAAGCGCGGGATGCACACTATATGCTCGTGCAAACAAAATTGAAAGCAGGAATTCCAGTGAAGTCCCGTTGCCAAATGTACAGGATAAATGCCGATGTCATCCGAAATTAAACGCGTAGTCAGAAAAAATCCGCGCCGCCTGATTGTGACCTGGGAGCTCATTCTTCTCAAGCTACTTTTACTGGCGATGGTCGGTGTATATCTTGAGCATCCGGTCGGATCTGTATCGGGAAGAATCTCTCTCGAGCAAGAGGGATTTGGCATTCAGACGTACAACATAAAAGACAACAAAGTCTATGCGATGGCATTCGGACCGCGCGGGGGCGCGTCGTTAGAGCGCGGCGTCTGGATCAATAATGACGGTACATTCCGCATCGACCAATTGCCGAAAGGTGAGTATCAGATCAAAGTACGTGCCACCGGATACGCCACCGAGTACGTAAACGGTCTGTTTGTCGAAGACGGAAAAGTTTCTACCATTGCTAAACCTGTACGCATGGCTCTGGTCGAGCCG
>JACMKL010000700.1 GCA_014380105.1 Candidatus Melainabacteria bacterium | reverse complement strand
GTCGCGTATTGTTTCAACCTAGCAAAATCGTCTGCTGCTGTTTCTGGATCGGCTGCTGGCGCTTTCTTTGGCTGAACCTTCGCTAATGACTCTCTGAGCATATTAGACCTCCTTACCGCTTTGGGCTTTCCCATGTTGCGGTCTATTCTGAGAAGGACTTAAGGCGCAGCCATTCGGTTCCCAAAGTTACCGAATTTACAGCAATTTGAGTGCTCAGACTTAGGCTGACTCTTCTTCTTCTTCTGGAGATACGTCTTCTTTTTTAACAAGCTGACATTCTTCGCACTTCGCCATCATTTTAGATACGCGTGTACGTAGTCCTTTTGCGATGCTAGCTACCGCCCCGATGCTAGGATTTCGCCTTCCTTGTTCTATATTGCTGATGAAGGCGCGGTTGACGCCTGATTCTGCAGCCAATTCATCCTGCGTGAGCTTCAGACGCTTACGGCGCATACTTATGACTTGGCCCAGACATTTGTATAGATGATTGTGTGCTTCGCGTTTATTTGCCATTTAACTTACCTCCGTCAGCGAGACGGTCTACTTCGTAAAAGGTTTCATATTTTTTGTAGTCGAGTTCTTTGTATCCGTTTGAATATTTCTCAAATCCTTGGCAATAGCTTGTTGGACTATTTAGGGGTGGGATTCTCCAGACTTTCCGTAATCTTAAATTTCAAAATTAATTGGGAACCGCGGACGCTGACTCGCGTCCAGGAAATTGGAAGAAATGAATAAGGAGTCTCTCTTATGTCAAATCCGAATGAAACACCCAGCGGAGGATATTCTCACGATGTCGACGAGGCTCTAGCTCGCAGTACTGCCGAGTTGGAGTTGATGTCCAGGTTCTACAAGCAAAGGGGCCATTTGCAGCAAGCGTCAGACATCGAAGCCACCATCTATAATTTTCAGAGAAATAATCAAGAATCAGACGAGATTTAGTACGTCTTTACCGAGCGGGGCTTGAGAATAGTAAGATTTACCTCAGGGAAGGCAAGCAGCCTTCTCTGAGCCTGCGTGTGTGCAATTATTTAAGACCCGCCTAAAATACGGGTAAATCGTTCGAAAAATTCGAACAGTTCACGAAATAGCGAGGACGGAATGTCAGAAAATGTCATCAAGGAAGCAATCGCAGAGCAAAAAATGCGTTGCCCAAAATGCAAAAAGCCAATTCAAAAGTATGAAAAATTCATGGAAACTATCGACGCAGTGCGTGATGGTTTTAACGTGATCGAGGTAGATTCACGAGCCTCCCGCGTTACACTCACTTGCGGTAATGCTGACTGTGAGTGGAAAGAACGCACAGAGTACTGGGCTGAATATATAGATTAGTGAGAGGCGCCATGCATCTCAAATCAATCGAAACAACTCCAAACCCGAACAGCATGAAGTTGAATTTCTCGGAAGTAATTGGCGCGTCCGCCACTTATCAGAAGGAATCCACAGCCAGCTGCCCACCACCATTTGATCAACTATTGTCCTTAGAGGGCATCAAAAGCATATTTGTTTGCCAGGACTTTGTCACTGTCAATAAAGCGCCAGGAGCGGCATGGAAGGCTATTCTTACTGCTGTGTCTGAAATCTGGTCAGGTGATAATGGTGTGGGGAGAAACAGCAATAAAATATTTGAGGCGGCGACAGAAAGCGGTCAAGTGTCAGTTTTAGTCCAAACCTTCAAAGCAATTCCAATTCAAGTAAAAGTCGTAGGCGAAACAGGCGAAAAGCGAATAGCACTGTCCTCACGCTTTATGACTGCGGCTCAAGAAATACAAGATAAGCTTGGCTCTGATTTTTTGAAAGAAAGATATTGGGCGGACTTAGGAATTCGATATGGTGATGCGCAAACCGTAGCGGCTGAAGTCGCCGACGAAATTGAAGGGACAATAGATGAAGACGCCCTCGGCAGGCTGGTTGCCAGTGCAATCGGACTGGAAAGCTTGCCGCTGCATGAAAGAAACATCGATCAATTGAAGAAGGATTTTGAATCTTCTGATTGGCATATTCGATTGAAAGTGGTGCAAAGCCTCAGTAATTCCGAAGCAGATATTGAGCTTTTAATCAGAGCCTTGAAGGACTCACAGATGCAGGTTCGACGCTTTGCTGCAGCCGGACTGGGTGCGGCAGGAGCTGCAGCGGCCGTTGCGCCACTGTGTCAATCACTTCTTGAAGATACAGCCATCGGAGTGAGGCGCACCGCCGGTGATGCGCTTTCCGATCTTGGTGATCTGTCGGCGGAACCATCAATGTGTAAGGCTCTCTCTGACGGCAGCAAGTTGGTGCGCTGGCGAGCAGCTCGATTTTTATCGGAAGTAGGGACTGCTCGTGCGCTTCCGTTTTTGCAAGCGACCTTGTCAGACCCTGAAGATGAAGTGCAGATGGAAGCTTTGGCGGCCATTGAGCGAATTGGGAGCGGAAAGGAAGGAAGTTTGCCTGTTTGGAAAAAAATGCAAGCCAATTCTGATCATTGAGCGCAGGAAAGGTTATTGGATTGTTTTCATGAGGAAAGGAACTTTAGGCAATGAAACTTGTCAAGACGCCGGGAGGTTGCAAGTAATGTGCGAGAATTACTTACTCCTCAATTGCCCACAGACCTAGCGTCAAACTAGAATGCAAACTGTCAAGAGACGCGTGCCAGACACCGCTCCGCTTCCTCCCCCATCGAATGAGAAACCGCCAAAAGCGGCGTATATCAACGCCCGTAATGCGGCTCTTCTGTCGATAGTGCCTGGGTTGGGGCATTTTTATATTGGTCAGCCGGTGGTGGGTACTCTTTGCCTCAGTAGTTCGTTCTTAGGCGCCTGCTTTCTGGCCACTATCGTGGGCGGTAAGAAATTGCTTCCTGTTCTGGCTCCAATTATGTCCGGATTCGGTGTCCATATCGACCCGGCTTCAGCCAGCGCCGCAGGCCCGGCTGTTAGCCCAATTTCAATTGTTCTTTTCACGCTGGCTTTCTTGTACCTTTCGGCGTTCTTCGCCGTGGACGCTTATAAACAAGCTCTAAGGAAATCCTCGGTTGGTCCTGGCCTTTCAAAAGATCTCGGCGTTACATTCACGAGTGCAACGAGTTTTTCTTATTTAATGCACTGCGCAATGTTTGTCATTGTCGCGCTTGCGGCGTTGTTTGTGATCAAAGCTCCTGAGAAGCATGACACCGTTATCGAGATAGAGTTGGAGCCGCCACCGTTGGTGATACCACCGCCTCCTCCCCCAGCACCGAAGCCTAGAGCAGCGAAGAAAGCTGAAGCTCCAAAAGTAGATAAAGTGCCTGAGCCAATCAAGCCTCCGGTTCAGCCACCGAAGCCAACACCAATTCCTGCCGAAAAACCAATCGAAACACCTGTTGCCGATTCACCTAATCCGGAACCTGTTTCACAACCGGCAACCGGGTCATCAACCGGAACAGGCAATCAAGGTGCGGCAAGCGAAGGCACTGGGACTGGCAGCAACGGCTCCGGAACCAGCAATGAAGTTGATTTGTCTGATTACATCTCGGCGATGGAGAAGAAAATTCGTAAGTCCTGGTATCCACCTAAAGGTGAAGAGACCAAGAAAATTATTCTGCGATTTAAAATCAGCAGCGGTGGCGACGTGTCGTCTGTGCGGTTGAAGTCATCGTCCGGCATCATGATTGCTGACGAAGCCGCTATCGCTGCGGTAAAGACTGCCGCACCGTATGCACCGCTGCCGAAAGGCGCGCCACCACAAATCGAAATTTTATTCACGTTCGACTACAGTGTCTTTGGCGGCAGTCGAGCTAAATAAAGCGGCTCCCCTTTTGAAGAGAAGCCGCTTTCTTTCTTGTGAATGTGGGGATGAAAATCTATTTTTAGATGTTGATGCCACCATCAGCTGCAATCGTGTGTCCTGTGACCCAACGACTGTCATCTGAAGCCAGGAAGGCAACAACGTCTGCAATATCTTTTGGTTCGCCCAATCGGCCCAGAGCGGTTTTGCTGATGAATAGCTGTTTCATTTCCTCTGGTAATCCCTGCTCGAGCATGTCAGTCAGAGTAGTACCAGGAGCGACACCATTAACAGTGATCTTGCGAGCACCAAGCTCTTGAGCCCAGACACGAGTGAGTGTATCTAGAGCGGCTTTGGTTGCCGAATACAGGCTTGCTCCGGGCATTACTAGTCTCGCGGCTCCAGATGATATGTTAATGATTCGTCCACCATCGGAGAAATTCTCGAGGGCTGCAATTGTGGTTGCTATCACGCCTTTCACATTGACGCCGAAGAGTCTGTCGAATTGCGAAATGTCTGTTTGTTGAATTGGACTGGTTTCGTACACACCGGCATTGTTGACGAGGATATCGATTTTGCCAAATTTCTTTTGAATTTCTTGTATCAACCGTTTGCTGTCTTCTTCGTTTGAGACATTGGCCTGGAAAGCAGCAGCTTTTGAGCCAAGTTGAGTTATTTTGTCGACAATTTTGTCGGCGGAATCTTTGCTGCTGACGTAATTGACGGCAACAGTTGCACCGTCTTCTGCCAGTTTGAGCGCAATTGCCGCACCAATCCCGCGGGAACCGCCAGTGACCAGGGCTACCTTGCCAGCCAGCTTCTTGGTTGCTGAAGCTACCTGCTGTTGCGTAAG
>JACMKL010000699.1 GCA_014380105.1 Candidatus Melainabacteria bacterium | reverse complement strand
CGCTTATCCGGCATCGTCTCACTCAAACTCCGCCTGTCGTCTCTATCGTCATCTTCCATCGAATCGAATGATTCGTAGTGGATGCGCGCTTCCCAGGATTGCTGCGCTTCCAAAACTTCCTGCACGGAAAATCCGGAGTGCGTCGCCAACTCGCCGACAGATGGAGCGCGGTCGAGAACCTTGGTGAGCTTCTCTTCAAGTTGAGAAAGCTGCGAATTCATTTCCGTGAGGCGCCGCGGCACTTGCACAAGCGAGCAGTGGTCGCGCAAATAATGTCGAATCTCGCCTCGGATGTAGCATGTTGCGAGCGTCTTAAAGCTTGCAGAGCGCGTCCGACGCGGGTCGTAATACTTGATTGCTTTCAAAAGCCCGATCGACCCGACTTGGATCAGGTCTTCCATATAATCCGGATTGAATTGCGAGTATCGCCTGGCAAATTGCCGAACGAGTGGCATATGCTGGCGCACTAGTTCAACCGTCTCTTCCTCTTTCAAGAAAGCCGGAGCCTGTTTAGGCGAGCGTTTTGGAGATTTAGTTTTTTCGGAGAAAGAGGTTACCATCACCATTTGCCCTTTATGGAATTATGGAAAAACACTTTGCCCCCCCATTCAATTTTTCCCTTGACAACCATGATTTAAACGGCGAAGTCTTTGGAATTCGCCACAGATCAGGGTATTCAAGATTAATTCCGATAGAATTGCGATAGGACAAGAATTTGCGAGGGCTGGAGCATTAATAAGAACGAACCACCAGGGCATCTAAAAGCCCCCAACGGTCTCGACAAAATGATCGTGATGTGGGCGCGCGTTTCTGCCCAAAAGCAGCTCCTGGTCTTGGGCATCTTGAGCATCTCTGCGCTGGTGACATTTACAGCCTGGGTCTGGGTCGACCGGGCGCAGCGAGTCCTCAACACCTCGGTTGCGCAATTCGGAGTCGCTCTCGGCCATGCGCTTGCTCGAGGCGGAGCCGAATCTCTAACACACGATGGCAATCTCGAAGGGCTTAAATACTACATTTTGACTGAGCGTCAAAAAACGCCATCGATAGTTTATATAGTTTTCTGCGATCCCAACGGCAAAGTTTTGCTCGACAGCGAGTCGCTCAGCAAAAATGGCGACGCCCGTCCAATTTTCCCAATTTACAAAGAATCCCCCGAAAATTACACCGAGCGCAATGTCTATCCGAGTCCTCCCGGATTTCGTCCGGTCACAAATATCGTTGTGCCGATGGTGAGAAACAGCGAGAAGATCGGAATTTGCTGGGTCGGACTGGACAGCAATGCTTTCACTATTCTTGGAACGCAGAAAGAAACCCGCAACTTTTTGGTGTCTATTTTCGGACTGGTCGGTCTTTTAGGTGCTCTAGCACTGTGGGCAAACTATGCCCTCATCAATAGACCCTTGCGCGTACTCTCTCAAGGTGCCAGCGAAATTGCATCCGGTCGTTTTGGTCACCAGATCAAAGGGCAAAGAGCGGGGCGTGAAATTGACCATGTGGTCAACGCTTTTAATTACATGTCCAGTCGCCTGCAGCAGTACGACAAACAAAACGTCGACACACTGATGGGTGAGAGAAACAAATTTATTTCGGAGCGCAACAAGTTAGAGCTCGTCCTGATGTCGATTGCAGACGGCGTTGTGGTCTGCGACCGCGACAACAAAGTGCAAATCGTCAACGCTGCGGCGACCGAATTGTTTGCCAAAGAAGCGAAAGAATTGCTCGGCAAACCGCTCGTATTTTGTACGGAAGAACCTGACTCGCCACAAATTTGTCGCGTCGTCCAGGCATTCACCGACACAATTTCACCAGGTGCTCTTGAGCCTGTCGTACAGTCTATCCACTTAGCTGAATTGACCGTGCGCCTGCACATTGCGCCGATTGTTTTAAATCAAGAATTCCTCGGCTCCGTCATGATCATGCATGACGTCACCAAAGAAGCCGAACTTGAGAAGATGAAAAACGAGTTCATTTCAAATGTTTCCCACGAACTTCGTACTCCCATCACTTCCATTAAGACCTACGTCGACACGCTCTGCAATCATGGCGAAAAACTCGATCCGGATATCTACAGAGAATTTTTGGAAATCATCGATAACGAAGCTGACCGCTTGATGTATTTGGTCAACGACGTACTCGAATTGAGCCGGATCGAAGAAGGCGACCGCGAACTCGAGCTTATTGCTTTCCCAGTCTCCGACGCCGTCGACCATGCCGTGCGCTCAATCAATTTGATGGCGCGCGACCGCGAACTGGAATTGAAAGTGACGGTCGAGCCGGAAGTGCCGCTTGTATATATGAATCGCGAATCGATCGAGCGAGTGGCAATCAACTTACTGACCAACGCGCTGAAATACACGCCAGCCGGCGGCAGCATCGAAGTCATAATCAAGCATTTGCCGGAGACCAAAGAAGTCGCCGTCCATATTAAGGACAGCGGTATCGGAATTCCTGAAGAATGCTTGCCGCAAATTTTCGATCGCTTCTATCGAGTCGAAAGAAAGGTTCATACGATCAAGGGCACCGGTCTCGGGCTGACCATCGTCACCAAAATCATCGAGAAGCACAAAGGGCGAGTCACTGTAGAGTCAGCGCTGGGACAAGGATCGACCTTCTCCTTTTACCTGCCGACGGGAAATCCATATGAGGATATTGAGGCGTTCATAGACGGTGGATATCTGTCCGATACAGAAAGGGATGGCGTCGGGGAGCGGAACCTGGCCTCGCATGAGATGGCTTCGTAAATACTGTATCTTCACAAATTGGGTTTTTCTCACCTGCCCTGAAGAGACCGAGTAGCGCCAGCCAGTTGCACTTGACAATTGATATCGTCCAAGATTAGCAACATATGGTTTTTTCGGTGCGTTTCCAAGCTATACCCGTGTTATTATTGCTCCATTGACAAGGCGGAAAGCCCTGTCGGTATACGTTCCTGACCCGTTGAGTATGGTCCGAGTTATATATCCTGGCTCATTCGATCCCATGACCTTTGGACACTTGGACATCATCCAGCGGTCCAGCAAACTTTTTGATGAAGTAATTATGGCTGTCGTCGGCAATCCGGGAAAATCCCCGTTGCTACCGGTAGAAGTAAGAACAGAATTAATAAGTGCAGCGGTCAAGGATTTAAAAAACGTCTCCGTAGATTCATTCCAAGGATTGACGGTTGACTACGCCAAACAAAATGAGATCAAAATTCTCATCCGTGGGCTAAGGGCTATTTCCGACTTCGAGGCGGAGCTGGGCATGGAACAGGCTAACAAGCAACTGTTTCCTGAACTAGAAACTATTTTTCTCATGACAAAAGCCGAGTATTCTTTTATAAGTTCATCCACTGTGAAAGAAATTGCCCGACTCGGCGGGGACGTTTCTCGTTTTGTACCCCAACCTGTAAACGAATACCTGAAGAGGCATTTCAGCAGAGGCACTAAATAGATGACCACGCTAACCGTATCTCCGCAACAACAGCAACAGCAGCAGCAATCTGCGGCTACATACAAGCAAACTTCGATTTATAAACATCTCGATTTGCTTGAGCATCTCATTGACGATGCTGTAGGCGTATACAAGTTCAAACTTATCAACGCTGATGAGTTCCTGGACGTGCTGGACAAAGCTCGTGCTCGCTTGCCGGAAGAACTCAGAGAAGCTGCAGACGTTCTGCAACGCCGCGACGAAATCGTTGGCGAAGCGCAAAGACGTTCTGAGCAAATCATTCAAACCGCTCGCAGACAAGCAGAGAACATGCTGCACGAGTCTGAACTTCTCAAAGCTGTACAAGCTGAAGTTGAGCGCATCCGCAAACAAGTAGTTTCAGAAGTCGAGCAAATGCGCAGAGAAGCTCTCGCAGAAGCCGACAAGATTCGTCTCGAAGCAGAAGAGCATGCAGCTGTCACCCGCGAAGGTGCCGACCACTACGCCGAATCTGTCTTGACCCGCATCGACAGCGACTTACAAAACCTTGGACAACGTCTCGTTGAATCACAAACAATTGTGCGAAACGGACAACGTCTCCTTGGTCAAGTTAAGCGCCACGGCGGCAGCACCACGCAAGTGATCAACCAATCACAAACCGTTGCTGGATTGACGAGCCCATTGCTTTCACCAAGACCAGACCAAGTCTAGTTCCGACTAGCCCAGTCCAGGAAAGCGGACAAAAAAATTCAAAGCTCCCGAATTATTTTCGGGAGCTTTTTTCTTAAATGAAATTGGCTGGGCTAGGTGCGCTGACTTCTGCGGCTTTGGGGCACCACAATAAGTCCAAAAATGCCGCAAACGCTCTGCAGTCCCGGAAACT
>JACMKL010000698.1 GCA_014380105.1 Candidatus Melainabacteria bacterium | reverse complement strand
TGGGCACATAATCTAAATCGCAATCCGGATCAGAATTGACCAAATTAATGGTGGGAGGAACGCGATCGCTGACAATTGCCATCACGGTTGCTACTGCTTCGATGCCGCCCGATCCGCCCAATAAGTGCCCTGTCATCGATTTCGTTGAGCTAATGGCAATCTGATAAGCAGAGTTGCCTAACGCTTTCTTAATTGCAGCCGTTTCTGTGGAATCGTTCGCGGGGGTGCTGGTGCCGTGGGCATTGACGTAACTTACTTGGTCAGAAGTGAGGTTGCCATCTTTGAGGCACAGGGAGATAGCACGGGCTGCCCCTTCGCCACCAGGAACCGGAGAGGTCATATGGTAGGCATCACAGGTCATGCCATAGCCCACAATCTCCGCATAAATCCGAGCGTTGCGCACTAGGGCATTGTCCAGCTCTTCCAGGATCAAAATACCTGACCCTTCACCCAAGACAAAACCATCCCGGTCTTTATCAAAAGGACGACTGGCATGGGCAGGATCATCATTACGAGTAGACATGGCTTTACAAGCCGCAAACCCGGCGACCGATAAAGGAGTGACTGCAGCTTCTGTGCCGCCGCAGATCATGGCTTGAGCGTATCCTTGCTGAATCAGGCGGAACGCATCACCGATCGCATTTGAACCCGCCGCACAGGCTGTAACCGAGCAGGAGTTAGGTCCTTTAGCACCCGTATGAATGGCGGTTAACCCTGCTGCCATGTTGGCAATCATCATTGGGATCATGAAGGGGCTACAGCGATCGGGTCCTTTGGTCAGGTAAATTTCCTGCTGATCTTCCAACACTTTTAAGCCACCAATGCCGGTACCAATCAACACACCGACTTGTTCAGCATTCAGGTCGTTGATTACAAACTGAGCATCAGCGATCGCTTGTTTACTAGCACACACGCCAAACTGGGCAAAGCGATCCATTCGCTTCGCCTCTTTGCGATCCAAATACGTTAATGGATCAAAGCCTTTCACTTCCCCAGCCATCCGGCAGTCGTGTCGGGAAGCATCAAATAAGGTGATGGAATCGATCCCGTTGCGTCCACTCATTAAGCCATCCCAATAGTCACCCACTGTGTTTCCAATTGGGGTGATTGCGCCAAGCCCAGTGACGACAACGCGCTTACGAACAACGTTTGTCATGATTTACAACGTAAAAATGAATAACCCAAGCTCAAAAAGCTTTGAGTTACAAATAGGGACTTTTACTCTGAGATACCGTCTCAGAGAAGATCCTTATTCATAACTCATCACCCAATGCTTGGTTAGGCAGATGCGGTCGCTTTGTTGCTGATGTAGTCTACTGCCGATTGTACGGTAGCAATTTCCTCAGCCGCTTCGTCAGGAATTTCAATGTCGAATTCTTCCTCTAGTGCCATAACTAGCTCAACAGTATCAAGGGAATCGGCTCCCAAGTCGTTGGCAAAGCTGGCTTGAGGAGTTACCTCAGTTGCATCAACTCCCAGTTGTTCAGCCACAATCTTCTGGACTTTATTGAAAATTTCGGTTTCGCTCATAAGCTCCCTCGCTGAATGCAGTGGCAATAAACTCATGCCGGAGTGTGTACACTGTCTAGACGTAACTGGTTTAAGCGCACTAACACGCTATTCCAGATCCATCTATGTTTAAGCATCTCACCATCTTAATCTGAAAGCGCGATCGCTCTGAAGCAGAGTAGACGCTTTCTAGTTTTGACCGACAAGAATTTTAAGAATCTGGCAAATTCTGCATCACGCCATTGATGATGAGAAAATCTAGAGTGGTGACTGCTTAGTCACACACCAGAATACTGCTTAACAATTCGCCATTCCGCCGAACCTTTGCCCTATGACACATAAACCTTTGAGATACGCTTACTTTCCCGGCTGTGTTGCCCAAGGAGCCTGTCGAGAACTGTACCAAAGCACCCAAGCCCTTACTCAAGCCCTAGACATTGAATTGGTCGAGCTGAAAAAAGCCTCCTGCTGTGGCTCCGGCACGTTTAAGGAAGATTCTCAATTATTAGAAGACACCGTAAACGCCCGCAATCTTGCCCTGGCAGAGGAATTAAATCTGCCTCTATTAACCCATTGCAGCACTTGCCAAGGTGTATTAGGTCATGTGGATGAACGCCTAAAAGACGCTCAAAATCAAAATCCAGCTTATGTCGAACAGGTGAATGGATTGCTCAAAAAAGAAGGGTGTTCACCCTATCAAGGTAGCGGTGAGGTGAAACACATTCTCTGGGCACTGGTCGGAGATTATAGCTTGGAAGCGTTGCAGGCAAAAGTGACGCGCAAACTGGAAGGGCTGAACTGTGCTGCGTTCTATGGCTGCTATTTGCTGCGTGCCCAAGATCATATTCCCTACGATGACCCATACAATCCGCAGTCGATGGAAAACGTGTTTCGGGCAGTGGGTGCCACGCCGATTTATTTTCCGGGGCGGATTCAGTGCTGTGGATGGCCCCTTGCTAGCTATGCAACGGAACAGTCTTTTACTATGGCAGGTGGACACATCCAAGCAGCGATCGCCGCTGGAGCCGACTGTATTGTCACTCCCTGCCCTCTGTGCCACCTCAATTTAGATTCTCGCCAACCCGAAGTCGAAAAAGTGATTGGCTCCAAATTAGGACTACCCATTTTGCATTTACCCCAGTTGGTATCGCTGGCATTGGGTGTTAGCCCCCAACAACTCGGCTTGGATCGCCACATTGTTTCAACAAGCCCCGTCCTGAAGAAACTTGGGCTATAGAAAGATGACAAAACTTTGAGTTATAAGTTTTGAATTA
>JACMKL010000697.1 GCA_014380105.1 Candidatus Melainabacteria bacterium | reverse complement strand
TCTCCGTAATAAAATGAAAAACTGCACCGTACACGAAAGACTCTCAGACACCGCAGCGATCATCGAGCAGTTCGAAAAACAGCATTCAGTGAATATGAGCGATATTGCAGTTGCGAATCTGCAGGAAAACAGGACCGTTAACTTGCCTGCGCATAAGACAAACCGTCAACAAAGTTATTTGGACCGTCCGGTATGCTGCCCAACCAACCGCGTTGCGCAACCAGCTTTCGAAGATGCGTTTGCTAATCCAAACGCATTCGAATTTAACTAAATCAACCGAATATAAATACGAATAATTCCGATTTGCTTTTCAAAGCTTGTCGGAATTTTTGTCAGTGGTGATTGTGCAGCGGAAGTTTGCGCTCAAGGTGTTTGCGCTGAGGGTGTTTGCGATGAAGGTGTCGCCGCGGTTTGATGATTGTCCAACCAGGCAGTGAGACCGTCCAGCAAGACTTTTGATTGATTAGGCGTCTCCAGAATTAGATGTTCTGCATTGCCGATAATTATCATCGTTTTGTCGGGAGAATTGACGTTGTGATACATCTCGTAGGTCCCTTCCGGGCGCACCAGTTTATCCGCCATTCCCTGCACAACCATAATGGGTGTGGTGCGTATCAATGCGCAGCGTTTTCTGGTCTCCTTCATGAATAAATCGAACTTGATCAATTCAATAGGTGACAGATCCCCTCTGGCTCTTGGGTCATTCTTCCACGCGTCCCGAAGTTCTACTTTGCTGGTGGCTTGCGCGGCAATACCCGTGCCTATGTCGATCGGCTTGTTAGGGCCTTTGAAAAAATTGAACGCAACGTTAACAGCCATTTTCACTCCGCCCTGACGTTCCGCAGAAGGGACCGACGAAATAACGCCAGCCATTTCATCACCGAATTCAGATGCGGCACGCAAGACCATTGCACCACCCATTGACTCACCAAGCAGGAACACCGGCAATCCAGGCTGTCTTTTCTTGATCACTCTCAAAATGGCCGCGATATCTTCAATCGCGCGATCAAAACTGACTGTTTCTGATCCATATTCTGCTTGCCACGCACCAAAACCTCTGACGTCCATTGCGTAGACTGCGAAATTTTTCGCGATCATCTTTTTCGCAAACGGACCGAAAGCTCTGCTCTCAAGTCCAAGAGCATGAACGCACAGAATCACAGCCTTTGGAGCGGTACCATTTCCGGTGTTGACGGCGGGCTGCCATGTAATCAGTGGCAGTGATCTCATGCGAAACTGAGACGATAACCACATATATTCAGATAGAGTAGCTGGATTATTTTGCGCAATGTAAGACTGCAACATCGCCGTTTGAAACTTACAGTACCGCTCTTCTTCCTCTTCGATAGTTTTGCCTTCGAATTTTGCGCGCAGCGTCAAAAGCTGATCAACAAGGGGCATAGCCCGCGACACAAGTTTTTCGTACTTATCAGGATTATCAGTATGCTTGTAAATTCTGGCGAGTTGGATCTCCGACCAGAACAAAGGTCCTACATCAATAAGATTGTTAGAGGCGCTTCTCAACCTTGAGACTTCAACCAACTGTTCGGCGTATGGTTGCGCCTCTTTATACAGCTTATCCTGGCTGTAGCAGCCAACCAGAGGTTCTAGAATGCCGATTCGAAGCACATCATTGGCTTCCAGTGTTTCGGCCATCTTCAAAGCTTCTTTGTACTTTGCGATTGCATCTTCATGTTTGCGCATCTTCAAATACGCATCGCCCATGCGCTTAAGAATGGTCGCGCGCACTCTTGCAGGTTCATTCGCAGAAGTTTCCAAAATTGAACTAAGACTCTCGAGTGCTGACTTTGGGTCATCTAATTGAAGATCAAGGCAGGCCGCCAAACTTAGCAGTTCACGTCTTTCTGCTTTTCCAGGACCTTTTTTCAATTCTTCTTGAATCAGTTTCTTTGCGGCTCCGCAATCACCTGACTTATGAACGTCGTAGATTTCTTGCTGCTTGACCGTCAGTTTAGGTAGTAATACCGTGTCCATTACAGTGGGAATCTTGAAAGGAATATCGGCAGGTGCAACTTGGGCAGGCACAATTTCGCCAGGTGCTTCTGCACTCGAAACATTTTGACCATATGCCGATTGCGAACCAGCTAATAAGAGTGAAGCTACAGCGAATAAAGCACGTTGCTTCAGAGTGCGTGTTGTTACCAACTCACCGTCCCCCTGCGTTTTAATCAATGCGTTTTGATATCTTCCGGCGGTGCGTCTTTACTGCCTTGAAGAGTGTTCTTCAAATTAACGAGATTCACATGCATCTCGTGCCCGAGCTTGTCGACCCCGATTCCGCACAATAGATTCATCGGATAATTCATTTTGCCGGAGTATACAGATTTCACTTTTGTTTGATTTTCACCGATGCTTTCGGTGGTCGTGTATGCGGGGTCTGTAGATTGAAACGGTTTGATCATGCGGATTTCCACATCCACTCGTTTGCCATCATCAATCTTTTTGATCTCTTGTTCGCCTTTCCCGACAGCTTCATTGTCGCTGTCCCACGCCATTACAAAACCAACAGTTCCGTCTGTGCCGGTGTACTTCTTTTTGATATGGGGATCGACGATGAACCATTTCGAGTATTTTTCCTGGTTCTTCAGGTTCTTTACAAACTCAAAGACTTCGCTGTTGGGCTTGTCGATCACTATTTCTCGTTCAACAACGAATGTCTGCGGCATAAATAGAGCCGCAACGAAAGGTGCCGCAAAGATGACTGCCATTATGACCAGCATTATTTTGATGTTCTTGTTCATCAGGCCTTGTTCGATAGGGACTGACGAAGTGCATCATTACAATGCAGCTACTCAGCTGAATAAGTGTACGACATAGACAAGTTTTGATCGCCATTTGCACGGCGATGAAGCGTACGGGTAAGGAGCAAAATCCGGATTGACATCAGGTTATCATTTTGATAACCTAATCCGGCGGACTGTTTGACAAGTAGTTATCAAAATGATAACATAAGTAAGCAGGTTGAGTGGAAATCATCAACGAAACAGAACTGCACTCTTTTGCGAAAAAGCATTCAAACGCGCGAAAAGCGTTGGCAAACTGGTTTGATATAACGAGCGCAGCCGCATGGAAATCCTTTGCCGAAGTTCGTGAGACTTTCAGGAGCGCTGATTACGTCAAACAACAAGTCGTCTTCGACATCGGCGGCAACAATATCAGGCTCATCAGTTCGATTGACTGTGCCGCTCAACGTGTTTATGTCTTAGAAGTGATGACGCATGCAGACTATGATCGGTGGAAAGCATGAATACGACAAGAGCTGACAAAGGATATATGGAGCTGGTCAGGGAATTCCCTCTGGTTCCATTGCGCGATAAATCAGAATTCGACAATGCCATAAAGGTAATGAAGCGACTTGCTTACCGCCGAAGCACCTTGAGCAGCGGCGAAGCCGATTACTTGACTGTCCTGGGCGATTTGATCGCTCAGTACGAATCGAGACTCCCACGACTAGCGTCGGAGATGACACCACGAGAAGCTCTGGCGTTTCTTATGGAGTCCAATGGACTAGCTCAAGCCGATCTCGTTGAATACGTGGGTTACAAATCAAATCTCTCAGCATTCCTCAGTGGGCATAGAGGTCTAAGCAAGCGAGCCGCCTGCCGTCT
>JACMKL010000696.1 GCA_014380105.1 Candidatus Melainabacteria bacterium | reverse complement strand
GCGCGGCGAAATCGTCGCCATGCTGAATGACAATATTCGCGCTCAATTAGTGCATGGCGAAGAGCGCTGGAATGTCATTCTTACTAATGCCGCTCAATCAATGCATCCTTCTGTCGGTCAGACTCTGGCAGAATTGCATGTTCATTACGAACAGTTGCTTGGTGTTGTCGACAGCCTACTGATGATGTACGGCGGCTTCGTGCCACCGCCGGCAGTGCAAGCTCAACGCGAACAGATTATGGTGACGCGCGTTATTGCAGAATGCCTGGAGGAATCAGCCCCACTGGCTCGCGATCGTCAGCTGGCACTCGACTATAAGAGTGTCCCCGGTTTGCCGAATGTCAACGGCAACAAAGAAACTTTCAAAGCCATCCTTTTGCCAATGCTCGAGAAGATGGTCACAATTACTGCACCAGGCGGTCGGGTCAGAGTGGAAGCTCAATCCAAAGGCTCCGAGCTGCGCATTGGCGTAAGCAGCTCCGGACCATCCCTTCCTGAAGAAGAAATTGCCGATATGTTTTCAGGCTTCCTGCAAGGAAAGCATTCAGAAGATACTTACAGCTCACGCCTTTCGATGTATCTAGCCCGCAACAATGTCGAGCGCGTCGGCGGCAGAGCGTGGGCTGAATCCGTTGGTGGACGCGGCACGATTGTCTATTTCACCCTGCCGCTCGGCTAATTCGAGCGACCTGTAAAAGTCTTACTGTTTGTCTTTCGACTTAAGAGCAATGCTTTGCCAGAGGTCGCCAGGGTTTACTTCCGGTGGCTCGATTGATTTGATGCGTTTTTCGAGAAGGGCAATTTCGGCAATGCGCTCTTGCTTCTTACAAAGCATCAGGAGGTTCTTCAAGGGCGTTAGAAGCTCTGGCGAATCATTCCCGTATTCCTTTTCTTTTATGGCAATTGCGCGGCGATAAAGAGGCTCTGCTTTGTCATATTGAACTCGTGCGCTGTGAACCGCTGCCAAGTTTTGATAGCAAGGCGCGATTTCAAAATGATCTTCGCCGAACAATTCCACTTTCAACTTCATCGCTTGAGCATAGGATTCTTCGGCAAGACCGAATTTGCCCTGGGCATGATAGATGGCGCCAAGGTTGTTATGGCTCTTGGCCAGCTTCGCCTTCAATTCCGCATCATCTTTATGTAATTCATCGGCACAGACACGCTCAAGAATCTGTATGGCTTCTTTGAACTTTATCTCGGCTGGCACCAGTTTGCGACGGCCGTATGCATCATGAGCCTGCTCGCTCAAAGCCAACCAATCGGCCAGATCTTTATCGAAATTAACCGCAACGCTGCTTTCTTCAGCCATCTCTTTTCTCCGCTATATATCGATTGCAACCTTCTCAAATATCTTTTTTGGCGAAATTTGCAAAAAGGGACTTCCAGTATACGCCTAGTCGTGATACCATACATTCATATGGTTACAGTAAACGAAATCACCGCTAGCTCTATTTTGACCCCACAAAGAAACGGGTCGTTATCTTCCGGCTACGATTTTACGATCAATCCATATTTAGGCTGTGGATTTGCTTGTTCATATTGCTATGTTCCTAAGTTTCCTAACGCTCGGCATTCACTACCCGAGTGGGGTGGCTGGCTGGAAGTGAAAATGAACGCAGCGGATCTCATTCAAAAAGACCGCACTCGTATTTTCGGAAGCCGGATTTTCTTCGGGTCGGCAACTGATCCCTATCAGTATGCGGAGCTTGAGTACGGCATCACCAGACAGTGCTTGGAGATGCTGGTGAAATATCCACCAAAGCGTCTCACCATTCACACGCGCAGTCATTTGATGATTAGAGACATCGAATTACTCAAACAATTCGGCGACACCCTCTCCGTTGGAGTGAGTATCACAACAGACAGTGATGCAATTCGTCAGGAATTTGAGCCGCAAGCACCTTCTATTTATCGACGTCTAGAACTTTTAAAAGCCCTAAAAAATGCCGGAGTGAATGCATTTGCATCATTGGCACCACTTTTACCCACAAACGCAGATCGGCTCATTGAGCTGATCTCCCCCTATGTTAGCCGCGTCTTGATAGATGAGGCCCGCTGGCCAGAAGTAAATCGCAGTCCTGAATTGCTCGACAAATACGCAGACTTTTTCGAGCATGAGTCTTATCAAGCAACGATGCAAAAAATCGCCAGAGCATTCCCACAAAAACGTTCTTCCCACAGAGCCATTGCGGCGCCGCCATCCTCCCACACACACCATGGCGGCTCCGCGCACGGCTCACACAAAGAACCGCTGCAGCTCAAACTATCTTTGTCCGCATAATCAGTCGGATAATTATCAATAGTTAATTCAGCCATTTCAATACAAATCTCGAAAACCCGCTGTTGAAGGGATTCTATGTCTTTGTGATTTTCTAAATTCGAAACCTTATGTAGGTTTTCTTTAGAACTGTTGTGGGCACAAAATAAGTAGTGCCAAATCCAACCAACTGAATTCTGACTCAAGCTCTGTCATCCGACAGAAGCTCACGGAGGATTTCGGCTGTGAACGCGTTAAAAGAACAGCGTCTGTTTTGCTAGATATCACCAAATTTGGTGCTCATATCTTTCTTTTCTACCGTCACAGCTTCCTCCCATGAGTAAAAAGCACCGTCTAAAAGTGCGGTAAGTTTTGCTGCGCAAATTAACGGTCAGCCCTCTAGTTCAAACCCCGTAACTGAATGCATTTATCTGGCATCCAGTTTCCCCTGAAGCGTGCTTATACTAACTTAGCCCCCAGAGTTTAGGCCATGAACCACAAGCAAATAAAATTTACTAACAGAAAGAACAGACGAAAAGGACAGGGCATTACAGAATATGCAGCGATCATTGCTTTCGTTGCAGTTATGGTTGCACTTACGTTTTCTTTTGCTCCCGGCAAATTGGCACCTGCAATCTCAGGCGCTTTTTCAAGCTGCGTCAATCAACTGAACAACCTGTCGACGGCAAGCGGAGGCGCCTCCTAGTCGTCCTTCTTGGCGTTAGCCAAAATCAAAAATCTACAAGATTGGTGTAGACTTCTACGTCCTTCCTTGCAGGTTAGGCAGCATGATACCAAGTGATTCTAATTCTCATTTATGGGAGTTCTGGGTCGATCGGGGTGGCACCTTTACCGATGTCATCGGACGGAGGCGGGCAGATCATGGTGCCCTCCATATAACCAAACTTTTGTCGGAATCTCCCGACCAGTATTCGGAT
>JACMKL010000695.1 GCA_014380105.1 Candidatus Melainabacteria bacterium | reverse complement strand
GCGGCAAAAGCACCACCTGCGATGTGGTTGCTAAATCAAACTGAAGAAGATCTTGGGAACTGTCGCGTGTATGTCTGGCATGACGGTGTCAAGGTAGTGTGCTACAAACTCGGCTGTCAATTTCTGACAAAGGCACCGGATTGGAAGGTGCTTTGTTACAGAGAACCCGAAAAGCTGGAATGGATTGGATTGATTGATCAATTCACAGGAAAAGTAATAGCTAACCCCTTCGCCACCGCGCAACCGAGACAAGAACCTGTTGCGATTGGCACCACGAAATACTGTGGACTAAATTGCACTACGTATCAAGCAGAGCAGGGTAGTAAGGATCTGCTTTACGCTGCTAACGAAATTCCAGTGGCACCGCAAGTCGCAAACTTTCTCTCGCGACTTTACTCTACGTCTAACTTGAGCCACATTCCCGTTTATCGCATCATAGATCGAGGGAAGGCGTTAACAGCGCATCGAGAACAATCACTGAAAGACGCAATTAGAATAACAGCCACTACGGACGTAAGAACCGGACATATTGTTAAATTGCAGACGAATTCCTGTCAAAAAATTCCTTTTAGTGCGAAATATTGTGAGTCACCCACGGGTTTTAAAAGAACCAAGGACATTATTGATGTGAGTTACTCTAGCAATCAAAGAGATGATATCAAAGACGTTTTCAACGAAATTGGTTTTAAAACAAATGCCAAACCAGTAAAGGACAAGCAAACGCAAAGACCGAAACAATCCGAACGATGAAGATTTGACAGCAAATTTTGACTTCAAAAAAGGGTAATAAATGCGATTGCTGATTACACCTATGGTGGTAACTTCGCGGAGTCTACAGGTTCTTCTGTCTTTCGCATTTTCATATTGACGAACTCTATGAAAGCAGAGAATGCCATTGCAAAATAAATGTAGCCTTTCGATATTTCCTGTCCAAGACCTTCGGCCGTTAGTACGACTCCAATCAAAAGCAAGAATGACAACGCAAGTATTTTTATTGTTGGATTCTTATCGATGAAGTCTGACACCCATGTTGAAAAAAGCATCATTACGACAACTGAAATAACAATAGCCGTAACCATGATCCAAATTTCGTTGACCATGCCCACTGCGGTGATCACCGAGTCGAGCGAAAATACCATATCGAGCAATGCAATTTGGATCAGTGCGGCGATGTAACTTGGTGGTTTGTTTACCTGAACCGAATTCTGGTGCAGTGAAACATTTCGTACCTTTTCATGTATTTCATGCGTGCTTTTGGCTATTAAGAAAAGCCCTCCTCCGAACAAAATCAAGTCCCGACCGGATACCTCATGACCGTGCACAGCAAATAACGGCTTTGTCAATGTCATGATCCAGGACAATGACAGTAGTAAGGCTATTCGCGTCACCATGGCCATTGAGAGTCCCAATATCCTTGCCGACTTCTGCTGCTCAGTTGGCAGTTTGGCTGCCAGGATAGAAATAAAAATAATATTGTCAATCCCGAGCACAATTTCAAGGACCGTCAAGGTCAGCAGTGCAAGCAAGATTTCACCATTCACTAAGCTGTCCAATCTCGCAACTCCTTTTTGCGGTTCATCCGCATTCGACCTTCATGAGATTCTATCGGACGGCGACTCTGGCGAGGCCATTATGCCAACAGGACTTAACCAATCTCTTCCTTCGAGTCTTTTATCTTGGTTAACTCGACTGCACTTTCTACATCGTCCTTTGCGGCTTTCGTATTGCCCTTGCAGCGTGTGAATCCGCGCCTGTAACTCGAGATCAACTTTCCCGGGACGAATTTATCAATAATTACATCGATGTATTGACGGGATTTTCGAATGTCCTGTTGGTTTGTATTCGGGGTTAAACCCACATCTAAAGCTTGTCGATACAAAAGCGACGATTTCTTGTAATTCTGCTTTTTAAGTTCCAATTCCGCCAAAGCCGCTACTGAATCCATAGGATACAATACGACAGATTGTGGGAGCGGAATAGTGAAAATGCATCTCGCGACGGCTTGGTTTATTTCAGCGCTAAACCTTGTTGCCTACCCGTCACAAAGCTATGGGCAAGGATCGCCCCCTACAGGCACGCGAGAAGCGGCAGAAGCGTATTTACTGCCACTGAAGACTACGCTGAATAAGACGTGGCACCCAGCCGAACACTATGGTGTACGGTTCACTCAAATTCGCATGACTTTGGATGCGAGCGGAAAAATCAGTAAACGTGAAGTGCTTAGAGCCAGCGAGTCAGAGTCTGAAACTAAATCTGTTTCGGAGACGCTCGATACCATTAACTACAGCTACCCACCTTTGCCTGCAAACATGCGTTCGCTTGACGTAGTTTGGACATTCATGTCAAGTAAATCGCTAAACAGTGTCTCCGCCAGATTCCCTGCATTCGAAAAACCAGCGAATCCAGCGGGAAGTTCAGTGCCGCCGACGGTCACGTCCAGTACTCAGGATATCTATGGGACGTATATGGCATCGTTGCAAAATAAATTGAGGCAAGCATGGCTTCCTCCGCTCGGCAAGGAAAATATGAAAGTATCCGTTCTATTCCACATCAGCAAATCTGGTGCTGTTAGTGGACTGGTTGTGACAAGGCCCTCAGGCGCACCAGACGCTGACCTGGCCGCGCTCAATGCCGTTCGGACTGCAGCACCGTTCGGTGCACTGCCTGAAGGCGCGAAAGATCCAACACCGATACAATTTACTTTCTTTCGGTAGTTGCAAGATGCAGGTCGCTGCGAGCTTCTGCTGAACGAGCCGACTGTAAAGGCTGTGAAGCTTAGCTTCTTATTTCAATGCCCATCGTCGTCGCTGGGCGTCCGCTTCGCCGCCATTCGCTCCAGCGTTCCGCGCGCTCAATTCGTTTCTCCAAAGCGAATGCAGCTGCTTCACGCTTCTTCTGAGTGTACTTCGCCGCCTGTTGCAGAGACAGCAATTGTTTGACCAACTTCGTCGTCTTACCCGAGCTTTTGCTATTGCTTAGTTCACTCAAATATTTGCGGGTCTCTTCGCTGCGGATACAATCGTCTGTCTCCACAAGACAAGTTAGCAAGATTTCGAGCATAAGCCCATGGTCCTTAGACGCATTTTGCGCATCGCCCCGGAAAAACTCTTCCATACTACGCGCTATGACACCAGCATGATATAGGGAACTAACCATTACAGGCTTCAAACCTTTAGCCCAACGACCTACAGAGACCAACGGCGTGGC
>JACMKL010000694.1 GCA_014380105.1 Candidatus Melainabacteria bacterium | reverse complement strand
TGAAGCTTGCTGAAGTCGCAAACGAAATCGAAAGTTTCGAGCCAAGAGCGGCAATGCCAGCAGCACAAGCGATGCCAGCATTGCTTCAACCGAGCTTAAGCGCCGCCAACTACGACCAGGACATGCACCAAGCATGGGCTGAAGAAGCAGACGTCGTCACAGTTGTCGACTACACAAATTTCGCAGCCAAGGCTGTTGAAGCTCAGCAAGCAGCTCGCACAAACGCCGCTTCACCACTGGCTAACGTGCTCGGCAATCGCGGTTGGGCTCAGAAGCAAACCGCAGCTGAACAACAAAATTTGGCTACCGGCTGGTGGTCCTAATCAACCGTTTAATTGTCTCCCTCAATATTTCTCCCCAGAAACACTCCCGTATGAGGAATTTCAATGGACACAGACGCTCCAAAGACCGCAGACCAGAAGCCCGAACAATTTGCTTTCGCGCCGCCGCCAATGACCATGGCACCAACTTACCAGTCCACAACCGCCACTGCCGATGCTGAAGTGTCTCTGGCGCAGGCAGCGTCATCGCCCGTCGAAACCCAAGAGCAAGACCGGTTATTGGACCGACTCAAATCGACCATATATCAACTTTCAGATCCTGCATATGAAGACTACGAAGAAAATTCGCCAGACCCTTTTGATATGGACGAAATAGCAGCCTGTGTGCCCGTTACAGCCAAACCAGCGCATAAAATCGAAACTCTGGAGATTGGCGTTCTAAGCAAAAAAATTGAAGCAATCCAACCTTTTACACAAAATCAACAAAATCAAACCCTTTTTTCGTCTTGGTGGTCCTAAATTTTTGGAAAGCTGGGTATAGAAATAAGAGACCGGATTTTTGGCGGTCAGCCATCTCTGATCATAGGACCCGTACAGATGCAGGAAATTGACCAACTGAAAGCGACTTACTTTGTGAACCCGGAGGGTTCAACGAGCTTACAAAGTCTATTGGACAAAGCCAAACAGGAATTCCTGAAATTGCGCGAGCGTCAAATTCAGTCGGCGACAGGTTCTCAGCCAAACCCAGAGCGCGATTCATCCGCTCCAAATACTGGTGGCAATCCAATCAGTTAGTCAGTTAGATTTTCTATTCTGCTTTTTTGTCTGCTGTTTGAGAAGCAGTAGAAATACCGTATTGCTTCAATTTTTCACGCAGCAATGGTAGAGCCGCTTTTGCGGCTTTTTCGCCGGCTTCAATGCCTTTTCTGGCGTCGGATTTTTTAGTCGAAATCAAGCTGATGCCTTGCGTATTGGGATGGATAGTGATGTCTGCCATTTCGACTTGCATCTTATCCATCGTATACAAGTCCCAGTTCAACATGCGTTGAGTGACACTGCCGAGCTTGCGGAATTCTTCGTCTTTGGCATCTTCAAATGGCTGGTCGATATTGACGGCAATTACAAAGTCAGCGCCCATTTGTCGCACTTGCTTAACTGGCACGTTGCATGAAACACCGCCATCAACAAAGAGTTTGTCGCCGATCTGAACTGGCTTTCTGAGACCAGGCACCGCCGAACTCGCTTGCATTGCGAATCCCAAGTTGCCCTTACGGATCAGGTACGGTTTGCCATCAAGCAAATTGAGTGAAACAGCCGCGAAGGGCGGATTGAGATTTTCAATATTGAGGTCATGAGCTGAAAGCCCGTGAACCAAATACTTGCGGAACTTATTACCTTTATAGAGACCGTCATATTCTTTTGAGCCGAATACGCGAGGCACCAATAATACGGGTGCAACAACAATACGAAGGGCCAGAGAAACAGTCATGAATGCTTTCATGAGTTTGCCGTTTTCGAATTCATCTTCGAGATCGTCGAGTGAAACGCCTGCTGAACGCAATCCGCCAACAACAGCACCGATACTTGTTCCGGCTACGTAATCAGCCTTGATACCTTCAGCTTCTAGAACTTTCAAAACAGCTATGTGAGCTGCACCGCGGGCGCCGCCACCGCCTAGAGCCAGACCGATTTTTGGTCTTGCTGGCATTGTTTTTTGCTTCCACAAAATGGCGTCATGAGGTTGAGCAGGGGAAGTCTCGATGATGCCACCAGTTTCGAGCACTTTGTTGTCTGGAATGCTTGCCGGTGTGACCGTGGTTTTGGGATCACCGCTGGTCTTCGTCAAATCATTTTTAGGTACATCAACGGGTGTCGCTTTGACTTCTGTTTCGCCAGCAGCTTCCCCTGACGCTTTAGGATTTAAGTCGATAGATTCTTCTGCGAATGCTGTCGGAGCAACGACTCCAGAAATAAGCATTGTGAGGAACAGCGATTTGATACGTTTTTGCATGTCTTCTTCCATCAATAAAGCGCGCAGACTCGGTGTTGGTAGCGCGTCAGGCTACAAAGAGTAGCGTATAGAGAAGTCTGGATTCTTAAGCGTAGCTATTCTTTCGAGCAACTTTCGCGTTTCTACAACTATTCAAAAGGTCGAAATGGGTTGCCACCGTAGTGGTTGAGCTTCGGTCACCAAACTCTAATCTGTACTCCTATCTGTATGGATTGCCGTTTACAGAGAGCGAGGTCAAGAGCAGTCATGGACTAAACTTTCTTCCGTTAGCGGTTAACATTCTAAAATTGCGGCTTTCAGCTGGAAGACCGGCTACTCAGAGCGATTGGAGGCAACTTGAAAAATATTGGCATCATCACATCAGGCGGAGATTGCGGCGGTCTTAACGGCGTCATCAAGGGCGCAGCCCTCACGGCTCTGGACAAAGGAATGACTGCGTACATAGTCCCCAACGGCTATGCAGGGCTTTACAATCTGGTCGACTTTAAGGCGCTTGCCAAGCTAACCCCAGAACGTATCGAACAGATTGATGTCTTCCTGGCAGGAAGCGAAGCTGGTAATTCGCGAGTAAAAGTTTCCAAAATCAAAGACGACAAAAAATACGA